>NZ_LFJJ01000099.1 GCF_001189365.1 Candidatus Burkholderia verschuerenii
GGCGAAGTTCCAAACTCCCAGGAAACCATTCAGATCAATATTGCTTCTGGGAGTTCTGGGAAACACGATCTTCCGGCGGCCCCTTGCCACCCTTGACTTCGACTAATTCTGAAGGGCCGACTAATTAGACCGCGCGACGATCCGGCGCCCGGCGTGGCCTCCCATGCTGCGGCACGTCGAACGGACGGCGGTTCGTGGCCGCCGGCCGGTGTCTTGCGATCGACAATCCTTTCAAAGCAATGGCTGTGCCATCTCGCCCGAAAGCCTTACGGCAAAAGGCCCGGGTGTTCTTCCGAACGCGCGGGCCTGATGGGAAATTGTAGAAAGGAGGGTGTCGGCTTGGCAGAATGGAAATCTTGCACGGCGCGCGCGGCGATCGGGCCACGCACGCCGTCCGTCCAGCCGATTGTTTAGAAGATTCCGCGGAACAGCCAGAACAGCAGACCTGCCAGCGCGATCGACACCGGCAGCGTCAGAATCCACGCGAGCGCGAGGCTGCGCACAGTCTTCCATTGCAGGCCGGAGCCGTTCGCCGCCATCGTTCCCGCGACGCCCGACGACAACACGTGCGTCGTACTCACCGGCAGACCGTAGGCATCGGCCGCGCCGATCGTCACCATCGCGACGAGCTCCGCCGATGCACCCTGGCCGTACGTCAGATGCGTCTTGCCGATGCGCTCGCCGACCGTCACGACGATGCGCTTCCAGCCGACCATCGTGCCGAGGCCGAGCGCGACGGCCCCCGCGACCTTCACCCACGTCGGGATGAACTTGGTCGAGTGATCGAGCTGCTTCTTGTAGTTACCGAGCACCGCGCCGTCGTCCTTCGAGAAAGCCGGATCCTTCTGCTTGTCCATGATCCGCAGCGCTTCCGACGCGATATACATCTCGTTGCGGACGTTGCGCACCATGCCTTGCGGCACGTTCGAAACGGCATCATGCGGACGAACCTGCGAATCGATCGAATCGACCACGCTCTTCAGCGAAGCGATGGTGTCCGGCGCGACCGTCTTGGTCTGGACATAGCGCTCGACGGCGCCGCGCGAATCGGCAGCAGGCGTGGAGTTGTTGGTGTACTTCGCCAACACTTCGGAGGCGTTGTGGCTGATCGACAGGAACATCTGCGTTTCGGCGGGCGTCACGGCCTTGTTGAGCGCGTAGGCGGTCGGCACCGTGCCGATCAGAATCAGCATGATGAAACCCATGCCCTTCTGGCCGTCGTTCGAGCCGTGCGCGAACGATACGCCGGTACACGTCAGAATCAGCAGGCAGCGAATCCAGAACGGCGGCGGCGCGTTCTTTTCCGGTTCCTTGTAGAGCACCGGCACGCGCACGACGAGCTTCAGCACATACAGCAGGAACGCGGCGAGAATAAAGCCGATGATCGGCGAAAACAGCAGCGACTTGCCGACGCCCAGCGCCTGCGACCAATCCACGCCCGAGGTGCCGTTCGTGCCGTGCAGCATCTGATTCATCAGGCCGACGCCGATGACCGAGCCGATCAGCGTATGCGAACTCGACGACGGCAGGCCGAACGCCCACGTGCCGAGATTCCAGATGATCGCGGCGATCAGCAGCGCGAACACCATCGCGAAGCCCTGTCCGCTACCCACGCCGATGATCAGTTCCACCGGCAGCAGTTGCAGGATGCCGAACGCGACCGCGCCCGACGAAACCAGCACGCCGATGAAGTTCCACGCGCCGGACCAGACCACGGCCAGATTCGGCTGCAGCGAATGCGTATAGATGACGGTGGCGACGGCATTGGCCGTATCGTGAAAGCCGTTGACGAACTCGAAGCCCAACGCGATCAACAGCGCAATTCCAAGCAGAACGTAAGGATATGTCGACGACTCGCGCACCGGCGCGAGATCTTCGGGCAGATGCAGGATGCAATAGCCCGCGCCCGCCAGAATGGCCAGGATGAAGACGATGGAAGCGGTTCGCTGTGCTGGCGATTTGCCTTCGCGGGTTTGGGGAAAAACGATTTGATTCATGTCGCGTCCTCTCTGGGCTTTCGCGAATTTCAGGTTGGAAGGGTTGGGCTAAGAGCGGCCATGTTTCCCGCTGCATGTGTCGATTTCATGAATCATGAAACTATTCGCATTTCGTATGAGTTGAATCGCCGCTTAACGTCGGTTTTGTGGACGCTTCGTGAAGGTTTCGATGAAGTGGAAATCGCGTATGACGGACATGCGGCGAACGCCATCCGGCGCGCCGATATAATTCCAACGCGATGCTTTTTCACATCGAAAGGCGCGACTCGACTCGCTGACACGCAAAGGGGCAATCATGACGACGCGCGAATCGTTGGAACTGGGCGGCTCCGTGTGGCTCAAGAGCGGAGCGGAGACGCTCGGCGGCGCGGGACGCATCGCGCTGCTCGCCGCGATCCGCGATACGGGATCGATCACGGCGGCGGCGAAGGCCGTCGGGATGAGCTACAAGGCAGCGTGGGATGCCGTCGACACGATGAACAATCTCGCGGGCGAGCGGCTTGTCGTCACGGCGAGCGGCGGACGGGGCGGCGGCACGACGCTGACGCCGGCCGCGTCGAGACTCATCGAGACGTATCGCGCGGTCGAGCGCGAGCATCGCAAGTTTCTTCAACATGTGGGCGCGGCCATCGACGGTTTCGCCCACGACTGGCAACTGATCGGGAAACTGGGAATGAAAACAAACGCACGCAATCAACTGGCGGGGAAAGTGACCAAGGTCACGCGCGGGGCCGTCAACGATGAAATCGAACTCGGCCTGCTGGGCGGCCAGACGATCGTCGCGGTCGTCACGCACGAAAGCACCGAGGCGCTCGGCCTCAAGCAAGGCAGCGACGCGTTCGCGCTGATCAAGGCCTCGTGGGTCATGCTGATGGAAGACACCAGCGCCAAGCTGTCGGCGCGCAATCAGTTGCGCGGCACGGTGTCGAACGTGACGAAGGGCGCGGTGAACGCGGAAGTGAATCTGACGCTGGACGATTCGACGACCATCACGGCGATCATCACCAATCAGAGCGCGGACACGCTCGGCCTCGCGGCGGGTCAGAAGGCTGTCGCGGTGATCAAGGCGTCGAGCGTGATCATCGGAGTGAACGACTGAGACGTGCCCGGACTCAGCCGATGAAAGCCGTCAGGCGTCCATCGGCTGAACGGTGGAGACAGACTTCCGTGCGTCGCTGCGGAATCTGATAGTGCTTCACTTTCCAGCGCGCCCGCACGTAAGGGCGCTCGTGACCGGACAGATCCAGCGCGATCACGGTAATCCAGTGTTGCGTCGGCACCGGCACGCCATGCAGCGCGATGACGACCACGGCAAGGCTCGCCGCGACGGGCGTCGGCGACAGCTTGCCGGATTCCGCCCTCCACGCGATCAGCACGAAGGCCAGCGCGACCACCGCGCCGAGCGCGCATCCCGCGACCACTTCGGATACCGAATGCGCGTTCAGCACGACGCGCGACACGCCCACCACGACGCCCGCGAACAACCCGAGCGCGACACCCGTGCCACGCACGATGCCGCGCGTCGGCAACAGCGCGACGAACAGGGCGACCGGCAGCACGGCGGTCGACATCAACGCATGCCCGCTGATGCCGGTGAAATCCCACGCGCGCACGCCGACACCCCAGCCGATGAACGCGATCTTGGTCAGCGCGACCAATGCGTCCGCGCCGCCGAGCAAACCGAGCCACGCGCACGCATACTTCCAGCGATAGCCGACCATGAGCCACGCCGCCACGGCCAGCGCGACGGGCGCCATGACGCCCACGCCACCGAGCGCGGTAATCGATACCCAGAGCGAATTAGACAATTCAAGCGACATAGTTCTTTATAACGGCTGCTGCGGTGCGTCAGCACAGCCCGCACGGTAGACTGAATAGGGCGACCGATAAGGCGCGATCCGAAAAATCTTCTGAAGTATAGCGCGCCGATCACTCTCCGAATTATGCGGGGGGCGAAGATCGATTTCCAGTTACATCATGTAACTACAGTCTTTTTCTGACAATATTGTTGAATTGAGGTGAATTCTTCCAAATATGTCACCGAGGACGCGCGTACCGAAGTACCGGTTTGATGTTATTGTGCAATGCACAACACGGCGCGTGATTTAGCAGCGTTTGCGCCGTCCGATTGCATGTTCTGGAGGAATCAGCCGAATGTCGAAAAGCCTGAGTAAGCTTTGGTTGCGCGGCTTGAGACGCCTGGTGTCCGGCCAGGCCGAAGCGATTCGCGTGCTCAAGCCCCGTCCGCCCGCCAAGCCGGCGCGCGCGAAAACACACAAACACACCCGCTCGACGCTCAAGTCCGGCACGACAGCGAAGTCCGCCGCGTCGCCGCGTGCGTCGTCGGGCGCGAGCGCGCGCGAATCGCGAGTTCGGCCGCGTGCGTCAGCGTGGGCGCGCGGCAAATGGGAACGCTCGTATCATTCCGCGCCGCCGACGGCCGGGCGCTTCGTCAATCACGTGTCGTACGCGCTGTATCAGCCGCCGAAGACCTCGCTCGAGCCGATGCCGCTCGTCGTCATGCTGCACGGCTGCAAGCAGAACGCCGACGAGTTCGCGCAAGGCACGCGCATGAACCTGCTTGCCGACAAGTTCGGTTTCGCGGTGCTGTATCCGGAACAGTCGAAGCACGAACACGCGCATCGATGTTGGCATTGGTATGACGATACGGGCAACGGCGGCAGCGAGGCGGCGTCGGTCGTATCGCTCGTCAAGGCGATGGTCGTGGAACACGGCTTCGATCCCGAGCGCGTGTATCTGGCGGGCATGTCGGCCGGCGCCGGGCTCGCGACACTGCTGGCGATCCGCTATCCGCAGATTTTCGCGGCGGTCGGACTGCACTCCGAGCCGGTTTTCGGCGAGGCGCGCTCGGCCATCGGCGCAATGAATGTCATGCGGCGCGGCAGCCGCAGCGACCCGATCACGCTCATCGACGCGGCGCTCGACGTGCGCGACTATCCCGGCATGCCGGCGATCATCGTGCACGGCGAACTGGATTCGGTCGTGAGCGCCAACAACGCGGAGCAACTCGCGCGGCAGTTCCTGCGCCTGAACGGTTTCGTCGATGCAGCGGGCGACCGGCGCGCGGGCGAAGCGCGGCAGGAAACGCATCCGGACGGCGTGGTCAGCGACTATGTGAAGAACGGGCATCGCGTCGTGAAGACATCGATCGTGCGCGGTCTCGGCCATTCGTGGGCCGGCGGCGACGATACGGTGGCGTTCCATTCGTCGAAAGGCCCGGATTCGTCGGCGACGATGTGGGAGTTTTTCAAATATCAGCGGCGCGCGAGCGAGTCTGCGCGCGACGCCTACGTGGCCTGAACGCCGTTTCCGGTAATTTCGACTGTTGTTATTTCGCCTTTAGTATCAATGTGCTACGCGATCAGGACTGGCTTTCTCTCAGGGATTACCCTATACTCTTGTTCATAGGTAGTAACCCGTGTTCAAGCGAGGCCCACCATGTTACTGCTCAGCCGCATTTTCCTGTTCCTGACGCAGTCCGCTGACCAACGTGATCGCGAGCGCGACGACGCTTATCTTGCCGAAGCCACCGACATTTACGACCTCGAGTACCGTATGAAGGCACTCGACAAGCGCAAGGTGGCGCGTCAACCGGCGTGGATCTCGAACTAAGCTTCACCGTTCGATGATTTAAAAAAGCCGCTGCAATCGTCGCAGCGGCTTTTTACGTCTACCCGATGTGAATCGCGTCAGACCAGCTTCACGCGCACGTCGACGTTATTGCGCGTCGCGTTCGAATACGGGCAAACCTGGTGCGCCGAATCGACCAGCGCCCGCGCGTCGGCCCGATCGATTCCCGGCAGCGCAATCCGCAGTTCGATACCCAGCTTGAAGCCGCCCGCATCGTTCGGGCCGACGCCGACGTCCGCCGTGACGGTCGTGTCCGCCGGAATCGCCTTCTTCTGCTGACCGGCGACGAACTTCATCGCCGACAGAAAGCACGCCGAATAGCCGGCCGCGAACAGTTGTTCCGGGTTCGTGCCCGCCGCGCCCGCGCCGCCGAGTTCTTTCGGCGCGCTCAATTTCACGTTCAATTGCTCGTCGGATGACACCGCGCGACCATCGCGTCCGCCGGTGCTCGTCGCCGTTGCCTTGTACAGAATGCTCATCGCGTTTCTCCTTGTTCGTCGCCGCTTAGCGGCGCGGAAAGTTTCGAAGTCAGCTTCGGGTCACTGCTGCATCGACCACAGAAGAAATATATCGCGATAATTATTAGTGTACAAATTAAATTTTCGCGATGTTGCCGGTAGGGCGCGCCTATCGATTCGAATTCAGCTTTCGATGCTTTCGTTGAGCGAGGCGCGCAGCCGCACCAGATCGCCGCGCAGCCGCAGCAAGCCGTCGATGTCCGAACCGGCGGCGCAGAAGATCTTCATCGGGATATCGCGCGCGGCGTGCCTGAGCTCGCGTCCGGTGTCGGTCAGGCGGATATGCACCTGACGCTCGTCCGCCGTGCCGCGCATCCGTTCGACGTAGCCCTGCGCTTCGAGACGCTTCAGCAGCGGCGTCATGGTCGCGGAGTCGAGCGACAGGCGCGAGGCGATGTCCTTGACCGTCAGGCCGTCCTTTTCCCACAGCACCAGCATCGCGAGATATTGCGGATAGGTGAGGCCGAGCTTTTCGAGCATCGGCTTATAGGTCTTCGTCATCGCGAGCGATGTCGAATAGAGCGCGAAGCAAAGCTGCTGATCGAGCTCGAGCGGGAAGTCGTCGAACGTGGTCATGGCGGAGCGCGCCGGCGCGCGTCGGAAAGGCCGTTCGGCCGATTCCCTTAGTGTACGTAAAACCCTTCGCGCGCGAATGAAACCTGCACGCGCGAAGGGTCGGCGCGCGTCGTGAAGCGTCAGGCGCCGGGCGCGCCCGCGTTGGGAATATCCGGCGTTTCCGGTGATTGCACACCGAAACAGCCGCGATAAGTCGCGTAGAAGGAGCAATACAGCGCGGTCGTCACGAGGATGGACGCGGGCATCAGCACGGCGAGCGCCATTTCCTGACTGACGCCGATCGCCTGCATCAGCGCGGTCATCCCGAAGGAGACGGCGATCGCCACCGCGATCCACAACACGCCGTACAGAACGAACGCGCCGCGATTGCGCCAGCACGACACCAGGCTGAAGAACAGCGCCTTCGCGGTCGGAACCTCGTGCCACGCCACCAGAATGGGCGCGAACCAGAACAGCATCGCGACCGGCAGATAACACGCCATCGCCACCAGTACGGCGAGCGGGTTGAAGCTCGCCGCGACGGTTTCGGGATCGCCGGTCGGGCCATCGCCGATCATCAGGCTCAGCAGCGTGCCGCCGTCGACGAACGCGGAAATCGCGAAGATCGCCGCCATCGACACGATATACAGCGCGCCGAACAGCAGCAGCCGCCGCGCGACCACGGTGCCGTAGGAACGGAAGCCGTCGACGAGCACCGTCGGCCAAACCGGTTTGCCGGCGATGGTGTCGCGGCACGCCGCCATGAAGCCAACCGCGACGCCCGGAATGAACAGCAGCGGCAAGAACGGGCCGATCAGCGGCACGCGCGAAATCAGCGTCATCACGAACAGATACGCGAAGAACACCGTGAGGAACGCAAACGGATTTCGGCGGAACAGCCAGAGGCCCTGGCGGAACCACACATAGCCGGCTTTGGCGGGAACTTCGATGAGTCGCATGTCGCTGTTATCGGTGAGCGGAGAGTGAAGCGGCTTTGACGCGCTCGCGCAGAATGCGTTCGAAATGGCCGGGATCGTGCGCCTTGAGCATCTGTGCTTCGCGCGGACGATGGAAGTCGTACAGGCGCGACACCCAGAAGCGCATCGCGCCGGCGCGCAGCATGTCGTTCCAGTGGCGCTCTTCCTCGGGCGTGAACGGGCGCACCGTCTGATAGGCGCGCAGCAGCGCATCGACGCGCGCGGCATCGAGCACGCCGGTTTCGAGATCGATACACCAGTCGTTCACGGTGACGGCGACATCGAACAGCCATTTGTCGACGCCCGCAAAATAGAAGTCGAAAAAGCCGCCCAGCCGCGCATGCTCGATGCCGTGCGCGAACAGCACGTTGTCGCGGAACAGATCGCAATGGCACGGGCCGCCCGGCAGCGACGCGTAATCCGCCGAGCCGAAAAACGCGCCCTGATGCGCGAGCTCGGATTCGATCAGTTCGCGCTGCGCATCGCTGAGACAGTCGATGATCGCCGGCAGGTTTTCGCGCCACCAGGAAAGACTGCGCAAATTCGGCTGATGCTGCGGAAAATCGCGCCCGGCCAGATGCAGTCGCGCGAGCATTTGCCCGACTTCGATGCAGTGCGCGGGCGTCGGCGCCATTTCCGGCGCGCCTTCCAGTTTGGTGACGATGGCCGCCGGCTTGCCGTGGATGAGGCCGAACAACGCGCCATCGCGACGCGGCATCGGGTCCGGCACCGGCACGCGATGCGAGGCGAGATGACGCATCAGATCGAGATAGAACGGCAATTGCGTGGCCGTGAGCTTCTCGAAAATGGTGAGCACGTATTCGCCGTGCGTCGTCGTGAGAAAGAAGTTGCTGTTCTCGATGCCCGACTGGATGCCGCGAAATTCGACGATATCGCCGAGATCGTAGTGTTGCAGCCAGTCGCCGAGTTCGGCGTCAGTGACGGGGGTGAAGACGGCCATGCGGGAAACTTCGGTCAGGTTGAGGCGCGTGATCGGGCGCCGGACTTACGAGGAGCGGCGCCGGATGCAAAGCGATGAACAAACTCGGGCCACGACGACGAGACCCGCTCGGGCGAGCGGGTCCGGAGTGATATTACAGGTTCAATAACGCAGATTGATGGACGGCAGGCGCGTACTCGCCTTGCCGTTGTCGCGCACTTGCGGTGACGTGTCCGCCGGCGCGCTCATCTGATAGCGCGTACCGAAGTTCGAACGCACGTTGATTTCGACCGGCTTGCCCTTGTCGCGGAACTCGGTGATTTCGGTGCCGTTGGTGCTCAACTCGTGATAGCTCGGCATGCGCGGCGGCGAGATTTTGACCTTCGAACTCACGTTCGCGGGCGGGCGGTTGATCTCTTGCAGATTCGGGAGACCGGCGGCTTCTTCCGGCGACATCGGTTTCTGCGCCGCTTGCTGCGCGCCGGGTTGTGCTGCGGGCTGTGCCAACGTGCTCGCGCTTGCGGCGGCCAGGACTGCCGCGACGGCGGCATAAAGAAGCGGCTTCATGATGTTTCTCCTGAGGATCGTGGGATTCTAGCAAATCGGATTCCCGCCATTGCCGTAACGCCTTATTTTGCACCGCTTCGAGCTTTTTCACCAAGTTGGGCGAAAAGTTGTCGCATCGCCGTCGGGGCGCACGTCGGGGCGCACATCGGGGTGCACTGCCGCGAGCATGGGCTTCATGGAATGCGCAATCTTCCGTGTTAATGTCTTCAGATTACGAGGGCATCGGATATATCTACAAGATCATGACAAACGACCGGACACAGAGCACTCAGGCCACGCCTGCCAACGATTTCCCAACCGAATCTTTCGACGATCCCGTTTCCGTCGTCACGCGCCTTTCGGCGATCTACGAAGCGAATACCGCCTTTCTGCGCGATGCGTTCGCGCGCTATCGCCGCAACGAGCAGTTCACGCATCGCGTGCGGGCGTGCTATCCGTTCGTGCGCGTGCGGACCGAACTGAACACGCAAATCGATTCGCGGCGCTCTTACGGCTTCGTCGCCGGGCCGGGCATTTTCGAGACGACGCTCACGCGCCCCGATCTGTTCGGCGATTACTACCGCGAGCAATTGCGTCTGCTGACGAAGAATCATCATGTGGGGATCGAAGTGGGCGTGTCGGCGCAGCCGATTCCGATCCACTTCGCGTTCGCGGAAGGCATTCATCTCGAAGGCGATCTCGATCGCGACCGGCTGCTCGCGATGCGCAATATCTTCGACGTGCCCGACCTCGCGCTGCTCGACGATCGAATCGTCAACGGCACGTATGAGCAGGCGCCGGGCGAGCCGCATCCGCTGGCGCTGTTCACGGCGGCGCGGGTGGACTTTTCGCTGCATCGACTGCGGCATTACACGGCGACGTCGCCGACGCATTTCCAGAACTACGTGCTGTATACGAACTACCAGTTCTATATCGACGAGTTCGTGAAGCTCGGCCGCACGATGATGTCGCGTGCCGACGACGAAGAAACGCGCGCGTATCGCAGCGAGTATTCGTCGTTCGTCGAACCGGGCAATGTCGTCACCTACAACGCGAATGTCGGCGAACAGCCGGAAGAGGGCACGGTGCCCGCGCGTCTGCCGCAGATGCCCGCGTATCACCTGAAGCGCGCGGACGGCAGCGGCATCACGATGGTGAATATCGGCGTGGGGCCGTCAAATGCGAAGACCATCACCGATCACATCGCCGTGTTGCGGCCGCATGCGTGGATCATGCTCGGCCACTGCGCGGGCCTGCGCAATACGCAGCGTCTCGGCGATTATGTGCTGGCGCATGGCTACGTGCGCGAAGATCACGTTCTCGACGACGATCTGCCGCTGTGGGTGCCGGTGCCGGCCTTGGCCGAAGTGCAGGTCGCGCTGGAAAAGGCGGTCGCGCAGGTCACGCAACTCGACGGCACGGAACTCAAGCGCGTGATGCGCACGGGCACGGTCGCGAGCGTCGATAACCGGAACTGGGAATTGCGCGATCATCGCGAGCCGGTGCGAAGGTTGTCGCAGAGTCGCGCGGTGGCGCTGGATATGGAGAGCGCAACGATCGCGGCGAACGGGTTTCGCTTTCGCGTGCCGTACGGGACGCTGCTATGCGTATCGGATAAGCCGTTGCATGGCGAACTCAAGCTGCCGGGCATGGCGGACCAGTTCTATCGCGCGCAAGTCGATCAGCATTTGCAGATCGGCGTAAAGGCGATGGAGTTGCTGCGTATGAACGGCCTGTCGAAGTTGCATAGCCGGAAGTTGCGCAGCTTTGCGGAGGTGGCGTTTCAGTAAGCGTGGCGGAGAAAAGCGAGGTCTCGCTTTTCTCTTGCACACATCTTCGAAGGATGACGCAAACGCGATTACTGCGGCGTGCGCGGCGAAGGCAGCAGGCGCGTGTAGTTCATCCAGCCGGTCATCGGCGCTTCAGTGCCTTGCGACGGTGTGCAATTGGTCGTCTTGTTGATATCCGTCGCGGTGCAATAGGCGCCTTCATAGGTCACGCGAACCCACGGCGTCTCGGCGCCGGACGTCTCCGTCACGCTGCGGATCGTCGCGGTATCCACGCGGACTTTGCCGTCTTTTGGCACGATGATGACCGAGGAGCACGTCGAGCCCGAGCATGAGCGCATGTTCATGTCGATGCCGCCGAGCCACATGTCGATCACGCCGCGATTCGTCGCGATGTCGGCGACCGGTGCGGCGGGCGCGGACGCCGGTACTTGCGCGGCGGCCTGCGAACCTTGCGCGCTCATCGCGCTGATCCGGTTCAGATCGTCGTCGCTGACCTTGCGCACGAAGGTGTAGTCCTTCTACGTGCCGTCTGCCGCCGTGATGGTGATCGGAGTTACCGTGTTGCTGTCGCCATCGCGATTCGCCTGGCTGATGGTCCGCACTTCCTGCTTGCCGCTCTTCCAGAAGATCTTGAAATTGACGGTGGCGTTGTCCGCGTCGACATCGCCCAATGCGACCGGCAACAACGTGTCGCTCTGCACGACCTGAATGTTATTGCCCGACGCGGAAATGATCGTCAGGCCGCTTCCGCTCGTCGGCTTCCACACGCCGGAAATGGTGTCGAGCAGGTTCGCGCGAGCGATACGTTCCTGTTCCGCTGCGGACATTTGCGGCGCGGCGGCAGGCGCGGGTGCGCTCGCGGGCGCGGCCTGCGCGGTTTCGGTCGGCTGCTTGTCGTGGCATCCGGTGAGAAAGGCGGCCATGACCGCGAACGTCGCGGTCAGTCGAATGGAGTGGTTCAAGACGTTCTTCATGGTTGTTTTTATCCGGCATGAAGCGATGTCGCGAGAGCGCCCGGGCGATTTGATCGCCTATCTCAAAAACATCGATTCGATTAACAAAAAACTATCGATCAGGCGTAAAAATAGCCGCATGCACATGAGTGCTGCGGCTTCTCGTCGTGGGCGACGCCTGGCGCGCGATCTTAACGAGTCGATCGTCGTCCGGCAAGCCCTATCGATTGATTTGGATAGCTACCGATCAACGCAATCACGCAGAAGAAAGCGAGCCGGATGCAAAGCTCGCTTTCGATCTCGATGCTTAGAGATAGAACATCCGATCATCGTCCGACTTGCTTTCCGCCGGTTGCTCGGTCTGTTCTTCGCGATCTTCATAGAACTCGAGCACGGCATCCAGCACCTGATCCGGATCGCCGATCACTTTCATGAGATCCAGATCCTTCTCGCTGATCACGCCGTTGGTCAGGAGCGTGTTCTTGAACCAGTCGAGCAGACCGGCCCAGAACTCCGCGCCCACCAGCACGATAGGAACATGACGCGACTTCTTCGTCTGAATGAGCGTGAGCACTTCGGGGAGTTCGTCGAGCGTGCCGAAGCCGTCAGGCATGACCACCACCGCATCCGAATTCTTCACGAACGTGACCTTGCGCGTGAAGAAATGACGGAAGCGCAGCGAGATGTCCTGCCACTGATTGCCCGACTGCTCGTGCGGCAATTCGATGTTCAAACCCACCGAAGGCGACTTGCCCGCATGCGCGCCTTTATTCGCCGCTTCCATGATGCCCGGCCCGCCGCCGGAGATGACGGCGAAGCCCGCGTCAGAGAATTTCTGCGCGATTTCGATGGTGCGCTGATAGTACGGCGACTCGGGTTTGAGGCGCGCGGAACCATAGATGCTGATGGCAGGACGGATTTCCGAGAGGTACTCGGTCGCCTCGATAAACTCTGCCATAATCGTGAACATCTGCCACGATGCGCGAGCCTTTTTGGCCGTCGCGCGCTCTTGATCTGCGAGCGATCGCAGACTCGGAATCACTTTTCTCTTGTTCATAATGCCTGAAGAACGAAGTCTCGAAGGTAAGACCCTGCTATTGGTCGACGGTTCTAGTTATCTGTATCGGGCGTACCACGCGATGCCGGACCTGCGCGGCCCCGATGGCGGCCCGACCGGCGCGCTCTACGGCATGGTCAACATGCTGAGGCGCTTGCGGCGCGAAATCAATGCTGAGTATAGCGCGTGCGTGTTCGATGCCAAGGACAAGACTTTCCGCGACGACTGGTACGCCGATTACAAGGCCAATCGGCCTTCCATGCCGGACGACCTCTCCAAGCAGATCGAGCCGATTCACGTCGCCGTGCGCGCGCTCGGCTGGCCGCTCGTGATGATCGAGCGCGTCGAGGCCGACGACGTCATCGGCACGCTTGCGGTCGAGGCCGAGAAACGCGGCATGAAGGTGATCGTGTCGACGGGCGACAAGGACCTGGCTCAGCTCGTCACGGATCATGTCACCCTCATCAATACGATGACCAACGAAACGCTCGATCGCGCGGGCGTGCTCGCCAAGTTCGGCGTGCCGCCCGAGCGCATCGTCGACTATCTTTCGCTGATCGGCGATACGGTCGACAACGTGCCCGGCGTCGAGAAATGCGGCCCTAAAACCGCGCTCAAATGGCTCACGCAATTCGATTCCCTTGATGGCATCGTAGAACATGCGAACGAGATCAAAGGTGCGGTAGGAGACAATCTGCGCAAGGCTCTCGACTTCCTGCCGATGGCGCGAAAGCTCGTTACCGTACACACCGAATGCGATCTCACTTCGCAGATCGAATCCATCGAAGGCACGCTCGAAAGCCGCCCCGAATCGCGCGAAGAGATGCGCGACGTGTTCCTGCGTCACGGCTTCAAGACGTGGCTGCGCGAAGTCGAAATCGCCGACGCGGTCGAAGGCCCGAGCGATACGCCGCCCGCCGAAGTCACGGAAATCGAGCACCACTACGAAACCGTGCAGACGTGGGAGCAGTTCGATGCGTGGCTGAAGCGCATCGATGAGGCCGAACTCACGTCGTTCGACAGCGAAACCACATCGCTCGATCCGATGACCGCGCAGATCGTCGGCGTGTCGGTCTCGGTCGAGCCGGGCCATGCCGCATACATTCCGCTCGCGCATCGCGGGCCGGACGTGCCCGAGCAATTGCCGCGCGACGAAGTGCTCGCGAAGCTCAAGCCCTGGCTCGAAGATGCATCGAAGAAAAAAGTCGGTCAACACCTCAAATACGACGAGCAAGTGTTGGCCAACTACGGCATCGCGATGCGCGGCGTCGAGCACGACACGCTGCTGCAGTCGTATGTGCTGGAATCGCATCGTCCGCACGACATGGACAACCTCGCGTTGCGTCATCTCGGCGTGAAGACGATCAAGTACGAAGACGTCGCGGGCAAGGGCGCATCGCAGATCGGCTTCGATGAAGTGGCCGTCGACAAAGCCTCCGCGTACGCCGCCGAAGATGCGGATATCACCTTGCGTCTGCATCAGGCGTTGTATCCGCAAGTGGCGCAGGAAGAAGGCTTGCTGCGGGTTTATCGCGATATCGAAATGCCGACTGCGCGCGTGCTGCGTACGATGGAACGCAACGGAGTCCTGATCGATCGCGCGAAGCTCGATACGCAGAGCAATGAAATCGCCAAGCGGCTGATCGATCTGCAAACGCAGGCTTATGAACTCGCGGGCGGCGAATTCAATCTCGGTTCGCCGAAGCAGATCGGGCAGATTTTCTTCGAAAATCTGAAGCTGCCGATCGTGAAGAAAACGCCGAGCGGCGCGCCTTCCACCGACGAAGAAGTGCTGCAAAAGCTCGCCGAAGATTATCCGCTGCCGAAGGTGCTGCTCGAACATCGCGGGCTGTCGAAGCTCAAGTCCACTTACACGGACAAGCTGCCGCGCATGGTGAATGCATCGACGGGACGCGTGCATACGAACTACGCGCAGGCCGTCGCGGTGACGGGGCGCTTGTCGTCGAACGAGCCGAACTTGCAGAACATTCCGGTGCGCACGGGCGAAGGGCGGCGCATTCGCGAAGCGTTCATTGCATCGCCAGGATGCAAGATCGTGTCGGCCGATTACTCGCAAATCGAATTGCGCATCATGGCGCATATTTCCGGCGACGAATCGCTGATGCGCGCGTTCCAGCAAGGCGAGGACGTGCACCGCGCGACCGCGTCGGAAGTGTTCAGCGTCACGCCGATCGAAGTCGACAACGATCAGCGGCGCATCGCCAAGGTGATCAACTTCGGTTTGATCTACGGCATGAGTTCGTTCGGGCTGGCGTCGAATCTCGGCATCACGCGCGATGCGGCGAAGCTGTATATCGACCGATATTTCGCGCGTTATCCGGGCGTCGCCGCGTATATGGAGAACACGCGGCTTGCCGCGAAAGCGCATGGTTTCGTCGAGACCGTGTTCGGCCGTCGTCTGTGGCTGCCCGAGATCAACGGCGGCAGAGGGCCGCGTCGTCAGGCGGCGGAACGCGCGGCCATCAATGCGCCGATACAGGGCACGGCCGCCGATCTCATCAAGCTGTCGATGATCGCGGTGCAGGACTGGATCGAATCGTCGGGCATCAAGACGAAGATGATCATGCAGGTGCACGATGAACTCGTGCTGGACGTGCCCGAGGAAGAGTTGCCCGAGGTCACGAAGCGCTTACCTGAACTGATGTGCGGCGTCGCCGATCTCAAGGTGCCGCTCGTCGCGGAAGTGGGCGTCGGCAATAATTGGGAAGAGGCGCACTAAGTTTCTGCTTTGCGCAAGGGCATACGCGGCGCATGTCGCGTATGCCCGACATGTCGATAACGCCCTTGTAGGTGTCACGCCCGCTCACGCACAATAGTTGCTCAAGCCGATGTAACTGCGACCACGCGCTCGAATAAAAGCACAGGGAGAGTTCCATGCATCGCTTCATCATCGTCGGCGGAGGAGCCGGCGGACTCGAACTCGCGACTCGCCTAGGCGACCG
Source organism: Candidatus Burkholderia verschuerenii (assembly GCF_001189365.1). Taxonomy (GTDB): domain Bacteria; phylum Pseudomonadota; class Gammaproteobacteria; order Burkholderiales; family Burkholderiaceae; genus Caballeronia; species Caballeronia verschuerenii. The sequence goes on from NZ_LFJJ01000099.1 coordinate 15,948, forward strand.
TTTCGGCACCACGGACAGCAAGACCGCGCCACGCGCGCAGGTCACGCTCGTCGATCGCAATCCCACGCATATCTGGAAACCGCTGCTGCACGAAGTCGCCGCCGGCAGCATGGACCCGTTCACGCAGGAACTCGAATACGCGGCGCAGGCGCTGTGGCATGGCTTCGAGTTCCAGCAGGGCGAGCTGATCGCGCTCGATCGCGCGAGCAAGCGCATCACCATCGGCGCGCTGCGCGACGACGAAGCGGGTGAGCTCCTGCCTGAGCGCGAACTCGAATACGACACGCTGGTGATCGCGATCGGCAGCACGACGCATTACTTCGGCGTGGAAGGCGCGCAAGAAAACGCCATCGCGCTGGATACGGTCGGTCAGGCCGAACTGTTCCGCAAGCGGCTGATCGCGGCCTGCATGCGCGCGGAGCACTATGCGCCCGAGCCGGTCGCGGCGGGCGTCGACGATGACGGCGAGAATGTCGATCCGGTGCCGCGCATTCAGGTGGCGATCGTCGGCGCGGGCGCGACGGGCGTCGAATTGTCGGCGGAACTGCGCAACACGGCGCAGGTTTTTTCGGCATATGGCCTGCACAAGCTTGATCCGAAACACGATATCGGCATCGTGCTGATCGAAGCGGGGCCGCGCATTCTGCCCGCGTTGCAGGAGCGCGTCTCGAATGCGACCGCCGAACTGCTGACCAAGCTCGGCGTGAAGCTGCTGACGGGCGAAACCGTCGCGCAAGTCACGCGCGATTCGATCCGCACCGCGAGCGGCAAGATCATTCGCGCCGATCTGACCGTGTGGGCGGCGGGCATCAAGGCGCCGGCCATTCTCGGCAAGCTCGATCTGCCGACCAACCGGCTCGGTCAACTCGTCGTGCGGCGCACGCTGCAAACCGAAGCCGACGAAAACATCTTCGCGCTCGGCGATTGCGCCGCGTGTCCGTGGCCCGGCAACGAGCGCAACGTGCCGCCGCGCGCGCAGGCCGCGCATCAGCAGGCGAGCTTTCTGTTCAAATCGTTCGAGCGGATGCTGCAAGGCAAGCCGCTGCCCGAATACACGTATCGCGATTTCGGTTCGCTCGTGTCGCTCGGCCATTACTCGGCGGTCGGCAATCTGATGGGCGGATTGATCGGCGGAAATATGCTGATCGAAGGGCTGTTCGCGCGGTTCATATATATGTCGCTGTATCGGCTGCATGTGGCGGCGCTGCACGGTTACGCGCGCATGGTGCTCGATACGGTCGCGCACTGGCTGCGCCGCTCCACGGCACCGCGCGTCAAACTGCATTGATGGAATAAGCGACCTGCGTCGTTCGTTGAAAGCTGATTAGAATGGGCGGCGCAAGTCCGTTCTCATGCTGCGCGCGACGCGTAGCCTCTACGATCCATACCGTCACGCCACGCGCGACGGTCCTGCCGCGGGAGCTTCGTATGCTAGACCCTGAAGTCGACAGCCTCATTCCGCACGTTCCGTTCGATCGACGCAGTTTCATCAAGGCCACCTTCGGCACGGGCTTCGCGGCCGCCGTGCTGCTCGTGTCCGCGCAGACCATTCACACCGATTCCGACGGTCTCGATGCGGGCGCCATTGGCGTGCGCGGCGCGGACGGCGTGCTGGTGCCGGCGTATCGCGCGCAGCCGAAGGGCAAGACGCATCTGCCGGTGATCATCGTCATTCACGAGATTTTCGGGGTGCACGAGCATATCGCCGATGTGTGCCGGCGTTTCGCCAAGCTCGGTTATCTGGCCATCGCGCTGGATCTCTACACGCGTCAAGGCGATGCGTCCGCCTACAAGTCGATGCAGCAGCTCAACGAACAACTGGTGTCGAAGGTGCCGGATGCGCAGGTGATTTCGGATATCGACCAGACCGTGAAATGGGCCGGCGAACATGGCGGCGACCTGAAGCGGCTGGCATCACCGGGTTCTGCTGGGGCGGGCGGATTACGTGGCTGTATGCCGAACACAATCCGAATCTGAAGGCAGCGGTGGCGTGGTACGGGCGGCTCTTCGGCAACAAGACGGAGAACACGCCGAGCAATCCGATCGATCAGGCCAGCCAGTTGAAGGTGCCGGTGCTTGGGCTGTACGGGCGGCAGGATCAGAGCATCCCGCAGGACACCATCGAGCAGATGAAACAGGCGCTCGCCAACGATACGCCGCCCGCGAAGAACTCGCAGTTCGTCGTCTACGACGATGCGCCGCATGCGTTCTTCGCGGATTATCGTCCGAGCTATCGCAAGGCCGATGCCGAGGACGGCTGGAAACGCGCGCTCGCGTGGTTCCGCGAGCACGGCGTCAAGTAACCGCGCTTACGGATTCGGGCCGGTCGCGACGGGGCGGCCCGGATCGGCGCTCCATTCGCTCCATGAACCGGGATAGAGCGCCGCGCCGTGCAGGCCGGCGATTTCCATCGCGAGTGCGTTGTGGCAGGCGGTGACGCCCGAGCCGCATTGCAGCACCACGCGATCCGCGGATGTCGTGCCGATCAGTCCGCTGAAGGCTTCGCGCAGTTCGTGGGCGGTTTTGAAGCGGCCTTCGGCGTTGATGTTGTCCATAAAGAAGCGATTGAGCGCGCCGGGAATGTGTCCGCCGACCGGATCGAGCGTCTCGTTCTCGCCGCGATAGCGATCCGCCGAGCGCGCGTCGATCACCAGATGATCGCGCGTGCCGATGTTGCGTTCGATCGCCTGCGCATCGATGGTCACTTGCTGCGGCGCGCTCGCCTTGAACGTGCCTTTCGCCTTGGGCGGGAAGTCGCGGTCGACCGGCTTGCCGGCGGCTTCCCATGCTTTGAAACCGCCATCGAGCACGGCGGTCGAATCATGGCCGAGCCAGTGGAGCAACCACCACAAACGCGCGGCGTAGCGGCCATCCTGCTGATCGTAAGCCACGACCTGCTGCCCTTCATTGAGCCCAAAACCCGCCAGCGTATCCACCAGCTTCGCCCGCTCCGGCAGCGGATGACGCCCGTTCGTGCCCGTCTTGACGCCGGACAAATCGCGATCGAGATGAAGGTAATGCGCGCCCGGAATATGCCCTTCGGCATAGGCTTTTTCGCCGGCTTCGGGCGCGGTGAGATCGAAACGGCAGTCGAACACGAGCACGCTGCCGGGCGCGGCGGCGAGTCGTTCGGCGAGGTTCGTCGCGGAGATGAGCGTGGTGTAGTGAGTGTGCGGCATGACGGCTCCTGACGCGCGTGGTACAGCGTTATTGCGGGGATGAGCCGTTAGTCTAAATCGGCATAGGGGCGGCCAGCAAGCTGGCCGGTCCCTTGCCACACCACCCTGCCACACCACCCGGCGTGCGGGTCCGCACCGGGCGGTTCGGGAAGTTGAGGTTATGTGAGGCGAGGCATGCCAAGA
>NZ_LFJJ01000100.1 GCF_001189365.1 Candidatus Burkholderia verschuerenii
GACACCGGCCGGACGCATGGTATTGACGGTGTTCGCCGGGATCGCGGATTTCGAGCGGTCTCTGATCGCGGAGCGAACCCGCGCTGGCCGGATCGCCGCCAAGGCGCGCGGGGTGCGGTTCGGCCCTTCCCCTTCCCTTTTGCCCGAGCAGATCGTCCACGCCCGGCAGCTCATCGAGGGGGACGGCAAGCCTGTGGCCGAGGTTGCCCGCTTGCTGGGCGTTCATCGGGCCACGCTTTACCGGGCGTTGAGTTGATAGCTTCCCAATCGGACACGGCTAGCAGTTTGGCTAGCGAGCAGCGCGGCCGGACCTCCGGATCGACCACGAGGCCGCCGTTATCGACGGTCAGGCAAGGCACCCGAAGCGCAGCGCACCGAAAACAGTTGTTTTGATATCCAGAAAATATGATTATGAGAGATATTCAACTGCCAAAGGTGGTCTATATGATATTAACTGTAGGGAATACAAAGGGAGGCGTTGGCAAGACCACGCTGGCCGTGCAGATCGCCATTGCGCGGGCAATGGCTGGGCGTGATGTGTGGCTTATCGACGGCGACCGCCAAGGCACGGCGGCGGCTATTGCTGCCCGAGCCGAAGTCGGCCGACAGCCAGGCATCGCGTGCGCGCAGTATGCAGATGGCCCGGCTTTGCGCGGACAGGTGCAGCAGCAGCGCGACAAATGGCAAGACATCGTCATTGATGCTGGTGGCCGTGACTCGACGGCTCTGCGCGCGGCGCTGATCCTTTCCGATGTGCTCCTGGTGCCCTTTGCTCCCCGTTCCTACGACGTATGGGCGCTAGATGACATGGCCGCATTGGTGGACGAAGCGAACAGCGTGCGCGACGGCCTGCGATGCTTTGCCGTGATGAACCAGGCCGATCCCGGCGAGCACTCGGCCGACAACATCGAGGCGGCGGCGGCGGTCGCGGAGGTTCCGCAGTTCGCCTACCTGTCGGCGCCGATCCGGCGCCGCAAGGCATTCAGTAATGCCAGCGGCGCTGGCCTGGCCGTGGCCGAGCTCGCCTCTCGCGATCCAAAAGCCTGCACCGAGCTTGAAGCATTGGTTTCATCTCTTTTTAATATTCATATGAACGTCTAAAAGGAGCCTATAGATGGCAATTCAACGTAAGTCTAAGACGACGTTGGCCGCACAAGCGGCGGCCGTGAATGCCTTTGTGGCCGGTGCCCCGGATGCCGCCCATACGGTGTCGACGACCAGCTCCTACGACAAGGGTGTGCCGAAAGGGAATAAGCGGCAGATTAGCCTTACCATTGCCCCCGACCTGTTACGGCGGGTGGACGACGTGGCCAAGCGTACCGGCCAAGGACGGGCGGGTATTATCAGCATGGCCATCTATCGTGCATTGGAGGGCGATATTTTTAAGTGAAAAAGGATATTAAAAAAGATTATTTAAATATAATCTGAATAGGATAACAGTATGGAGCGCCGCGCCAAGACCTATCTGAACATCGACTTCGACAAGAAGGACCATGCCAAGCGGCATGGCGCGCAGTGGGATGTTCAGCGCAAGAGCTGGTATGTGCTTGGGGACGTGCCGGCCGAGCTACTTAACTACGTCGCTTCTGGTCCGTTGCAGGCAAGCCTGACGCCGCACCAGGTGAGGGTTACGGAAGCCGAAGAAAAGGCGAGATCGGCCTTGCGCCGACCACCACCTGGCGATGAGCAGGCCGATTTCTTTGTGCCGACGCTCTATGACGTTGCGACCAAAGACAGTCGCTCCATTATGGACGTGGCGGTGTTCCGCCTGTCCAAAGACAAGAAGCGCGCGGGCGAAGTCATCCGCTACGAGCTGCCAGATGGTTATGTGGAGGTCAAAGCCGGGCCGGATGGCATGGCGTCAGTTTGGGATTACGACATTGTTCTGATGCTGATTTCCCATCTAACCGAGGCCATGAACCGACACAGGGAAGGGAAGGGCGAGAAGCCAGGCCGCGTGTTCCAGCCGCACACTAGCGATATTCTCAAGTTCTGCCGCAAGGGTGACGGCACCCGCCAATTTGAAGAGGTCGAGGCCGCGCTAGCCCGCCTCCAGGGAACCATTATCAAAAGCGTGCGGGAAGTGCCGCGCGCCGGCAAGCGTGCACTGCGCGAGGTTGAATCCGAAGGGCTGATTAGTCGCCACCGGGTTGTGTCGCGCACTGATACCGGCAAGGTGGCCAGTGTCGAGATAGAGGCACCAAACTGGATTTACCGCGAAGTCACCGAGGGCAAGCGGCCGGACGTGTTGACTGTGCACCCCGACTATTTCCTGATCGAGCCAGGTATAGGCCGCTTTGTCTATCGCCTTGCGCGTCGTGCCGCTGGCAAAAGCAACGCGAAATGGGCCTTTCAGACCATCTATCAGCGCAGCGGCAGCGCCGGCACATTCAAAGAGTTTTGCCGCATCCTGCGCAAGATCATCACGGCCAACGATCTGCCCGAATATACCTTGCAGGAGGAAGCCGGGCAGAGTGGCCCGCAACTGCTCATGCGGCATCGGAACGCCACACCCGACGAGCTGCCGGCTGAGGGTGGCGGTGTGTGATAGACGGTGACGCGAATCTTGACTTTCGTGCATCTCGACTGGCCTGTGGATAGACCGTCTATCACCCACCGAAGACCGTCTATCACCCACCGGACGACCGTCTATCACCCACCGAAGACCGTCTATCACCCACCGGGCGTTTTCATAACATATTGATTTTAAGCGATAAAATCGTTGTTTTTCCGTCTAAAACTTTAAAACATATATTAAAACCTTAAAACAGCTCAGCCTGTGGATAAATTCCGTCCTTAGGAGCCGTCCGAAGGAGGTCCAAGAAGACCTTCACTGCCCCTGCTCGACGCTGCGCGTCTGCGCTCAATGGACACGCCCTGCGGGCGTGGAGTCATCTTTGGACGCAGGGGCACTGCCCCTGCACCCCGTTCTCGCCGAAGGGCAGGGGTGCAGCTCGGCGGGCTTCGCCCTTGCTCTGCACCCCACCCGATAGGCTTGAGGCCGCTCCAAGGCGTCAAGGACCGGCTACGCCTGCCGTCCTCACCCGTTCGGTGCTCGCCATGCGGGCTGCGCTCCGCTGCGGCCTCCGGGCGGCTCCTTGACCCCTCTCCGCAGCCAAAAAATAGCTTGCCAGGGAAGGCTTGCCGCTCAATACAAAATTTTGTATCATGCTGGCATGAATGGTGACGACCTCAAACCTGTCCGGTTCCGGGGCAGCTCGCTCGAAGACCTGCGCGACTTCCCGGCCACAACCAGACGTGAGGCGGGCCAGCAGCTCGACCAGGTGCAACGCGGGCTAGACCCCGACGACTGGAAGCCCATGACCACCATAGGGCAGGGCGTGCGGGAAATTCGCATTCGGGACGAGGCCGGCGCGTTCCGAGTGCTCTACGTCGCCAAATTCGCCGTCGCGATCTACGTCCTGCACTGCTTCCAAAAGAAGACGCAGGCCACCAGCAAGGCCGATTTAGACCTGGCTGAGAAACGCTATCGGGAGTTGGTCAAGGAGTTGAAACCATGAGCGAAGAGCAGACCTTTACGAGCATTTGGGATGCCATCGAGGACACCCCGGCAGAAGCGGAAAACATGAAGCTGCGCTCCGCACTGATGATCGCGCTCAAGCAGCACATCGTTCGCGCTGGCCTGAGTCAGAGCCAGGCCGCCAAGCTGTTCAGCGTCACGCAACCCCGCGTGTCCGACCTGCTACGCGGGAAAATCAACCTGTTCGGCCTCGATACCCTGGTGAACATGGCGGCGGCGGCCGGTATGCATGTCGAGCTGCGCGTCCTGGAAGCCGCATGACGCCACATAGGGATCGTTTTGTGGGAGGGGCAATGCCGGCGCTATGAGCAAGAAACTCGTTAGGCATGACGTTGATCTCGCCAACCTGCCTCCCCTCACGGAGAAGCAGAAAGCGGAGCTTGTGGCCTTGGCCGCACGCCCAGACAGCAAGATCGACTACAGCGACATTCCTCCGCTGACCGAAGACTTTTGGAAAAATGCGGTGCGCGGCCGGTTCTACAAGCCGACCAAGACCTCAACCACCGTGCGCCTCGATTCCGACGTGCTGGCTTGGCTCAAGGCTCAGGGCAAAGGCTATCAGTCCCGCATCAACGCCATCCTGCGCCGCGAAATGCTCGCTTCGTTGAAGTGAGCAACGAGGACCGGCTACGGTTGGTCAAACAGCCCGCTGAACTCTCGATCGGCGTAATAACGCAGCTTGTCGGCGACGATCGGCCGGGTGCCGGCCAGGAACAGCAGTTCGCGGTCTCGCAGCAGGTTACGGACCTCATCGGGGGTGAGCAGGGGCCGGCCGGTATGGTGCTCGGCGAAGCTCAGCCCGGATTGGTCGCTGTCGAGGGCGCGGCTCATGGTCTGGAACACGACGGTTTCCTGGCCCAGCAGATCGGACACGAGGCGGGCGCTGTCGTGATCGTTGACGCCAAACACCTGGAGGACGCCGGCGTTGGACAGGAAGGTGCCGGCGCGCTGGCCGTAGGTGGCGCGGAGCTGGTGAATGTCCTGCACGATCGGCCAGAGCTGCACGCCATAACCGGCCATCAGACCCATGGCCCGCTCGATCGGGGCGAGCTCGCCCAAGGCGGCGAACTCATCGAGCAAATAGAGCACGGGGGCAGGTGGCGTGGCCTGGGTGCGGGCCATGTCCTGCAAGCTCTGCGTGACCATCAGCCGCAGCCAGCGGGCATAGGCACCGATGCGATCGGGCGGCAGGACAAGGAAGACGGTCGCGGTGTGCGACTTCAGCTCCCCGAACGCAAAATCCGAATGGTCGAGCACGGCCGTCATGCGCGGGCGGTCGAGGAAATGGGTGTGTCTTTGCGCGGTCGAGAGGACCCCGGCCGCTTCGCGATGGCCCTTGCCGCCGTGCCAGTTGGCGGCGCGGGTGATCAGGCCGCCGGCTGCGGGAGTGCCCCGCATTCGCGTCAGGAGGGCCGAGAAGGCGTTCGGAGCGGCGGTCAGGTGTCCAGTAGGGTCGCCAGCGTGCGGCCCTCTGAGGGCTCTTCTGAGGCGATGTAGAGGATGATGCCGGCGATCAGGGCCCGGGCTTCCTCGTTCCAATGCGCTTCGCCGGTCTCGCCCGGCCCGTCGTAGACCAGGGCATCGGCGAGCGTGGCGGCCTCCTCGGCGATATCCAGGCTGGCCGGATCGAGGCCGGCCAGGGGATTGAACGCAGCCGATGGCCGGCCCGTCACCCCGAACGGATCGAGGACATGAACCGGCCAGAAGCGATGGCGGGTGCTGCCCGCCATCCGGGCGTTTTCGCCTTTGGGGTCGATGCAGATCACCGA
>NZ_LFJJ01000101.1 GCF_001189365.1 Candidatus Burkholderia verschuerenii
GCCATGGCGTAAGCCCTCCCGAGGGCAGGTTGACGAACTGGACATTCATCAACTTACACCACGGCCACCCCTGCCTCTGCGCTCCTGCCGCCTCAGCGTTTTTGCACATCATTCTGCACACTACCAGCGAACACCGGGAATGTTAAGTTTTGTTGGGGTAGAAAGCGCTTTGCGCCGCATGTCAATCAATCAGGATCACGCGATGGGTAGCTACAAGGGAAGAAGCCAGAATGAATGCGCGCAATTCGCTGCGCTGTAGATTTTTGAATCAGAAAGAGAAAAATCCTGATTTCTGAACAACATAACGTTGTGTTGATGTAACGGCTTCACATCAGACTTCCACCTCACCGATCCTCATGCCCGCACTCGCCCGCCCCCGTCAACTCAAGCACTACAATCGCCGCCAGCGGAAAAAGTACCATCTCGGCGAATTCCGGCAGTTGATCTTCAGCATCCACGCCGAAGCGGCACAGCCTCTGACGATCGACCAGGAAGACGCATTGATCGACGCGTTCATCATCGAATGCATCGAGCCGAGCGGCATGAGTTTCGGCGGCGGATTCGCGCACGGTTCGATCTTCGGGCATGATCAGCGCTCGCTCGACGAAACGCATCGGACCATCGTCGCGAAATGGCTGAACGTGCGCACGGAGTTTGCCCGAGTGCACGTGGGCAAACTCACGGACGGCTGGTACGCGTCGAAGTAAGCAATCGCTCAGCCATTTAGCGCGACGCGACGATCCTCATCGCCTCGCCGCTCTCATGCACGTTCCCTCAAGCCGTCTGCTGCTGATACTGAATCCGATGCAGATGCGCATACAGCCCGCCCATGCGCAGCAGTTCCGCGTGACTGCCCTGCTCCGCGATCTTCCCCGCTTCCATCACGAGAATGCGATCCGCGCGTTCGATCGTCGACAGCCGATGCGCGATGACCAGCGTCGTGCGCCCTTTCATCAGTGTTTCCAGCGCCGCCTGCACATGAAGTTCCGATTCCGAATCCAGCGCTGAAGTCGCTTCGTCGAGGATCAGGATCGGCGCGTCCTTGTAGATGGCGCGCGCGATCGCCAGGCGCTGACGCTGGCCGCCCGACAGACGCATGCCGTTGCCGCCGATCAGCGTGTCGATGCCTTCGGGCAGGCCGTTCACGACATCCGCGAGATTTGCCGCCGTCAGCGCCGACATCACGCGCTCGCGATCGGGCGTCTGTCCGTAGGCAACGTTCGCGGCGATCGTGTCGTTGAACAGCACGACGTCCTGGCTCACCATCGCCATCTGGCCGCGCAGGTCGTGCAAGTCGTATTCGGTGATCGGCACGCCATCGACCAGCACCTGTCCGCCCTGCGGATCGAAGAAGCGCGGCAGCAGATTGACGAGCGTCGTCTTGCCGCTGCCCGACGGTCCCGCCAGCGCGACCATCTCGCCCGGCGCGACCTTGAAGGACACGTGATCGAGCGTCGCGCGATCGACCGAATACGCAAAATTCACGTCGCGGAACTCGACCTCGCCGCACGCACGCGACAGATGCCGCCCGCCGCCCGCCGGCTCCATGGGTTCGTCGATCAGGCCGAAGATCAGTTCCGCCGCGGTCATGCCGCGCTGCATCGGCTGATTGATGTCGATCAGATGCTTGAGCGGCGAGATGACCAGCAGCATCGACGTGACGAACGCGACGAAGCCGCCGACCGTGGTCTGATCGTTGGCCGATTGCACGACGGCGATGGTCAACACGATGGCCAGCGCGATCGACGCCAAAAACTGCGTCAGCGGCTGCGCGAGACCGCCGGACACCTGCATGCGCATCGAGTAGCCGCGCAGCCGATGGCTCATGTCGGTGAAGCGGTCGATCTCGTACCGCTCGCCGTTGTGCACCTTCACGACCTTGTAGCCGCCGACGGTTTCCTCGACGACATACGACAGCTCGTTGGTCAGCGCCTGATGCTCGCGATTGAGCCGCCGCAGCCGCCGGTTGATCTTGCTGACGAGCCAGCCGATGGCCGGCAGGATCACCGCGACGATCAGCGTGAGCCACCAGTTGAGGATGAACAGATAGCCAAGCAGGAACACCACCGTCAGCGAATCGCGCACCAGCGTGACGACCACGCTCTGCAGCACGCTGAGAATCTGGTTCACCTCGAAGACGATCGCGTTGATGACCGTGCTCGCCGTCTCGCGCTGGAAAAATCCCGCGCTGGTGTGGATCATGCGGTGGAACATCTCCAGCCGCAGTTGCAGCAGGATCTTGTTCGACACATACGACAGGAAGTAGCCCGATGCGTATTGCGCCACGCCGCGCACCAGCGCAAGGCCGACGACCGCGAGCGGCACGAGCCATTTGGCGTGATCGCTGCCCTTCGCGCCGAAGCCGTGATCGAGCAGCGGTTTGAGCAGCATCGGAATGCCGGCCTCGGTCGCGGCGACGATACCCATCGTCGAGATGCCCAGGAACACCATGCCGAGCAACGGGCGGATGTATGGCCACAGCCGTTTCAGGAAGGCGGTCGGTGAAGATGCGTCGGTGCCGCCGATGGGCTTGCGCAAGCTTGCTGATTTATTCAAGAGGATATCTCCGCCTCGCCCGGCGCCGGTTCGCGGTGCGAGTACATAACGTCGTCGGCCGGACGATGACCCGAACGCGAATCGGTTCGCCGAATCGGGCCGTCAAATGATCGTTCCGTCAGCCGATGGGCCCGCGGCCCGGCTTGCCCTGTGGAATGCGGGCGTCATGGGTAATGATGGCGAGCAGCACGGCCCAGAGCAGCGCGATCAGCACGGTGCTCATCACCACCGTCAGCACGTCGATGCTCAAACCGAAAATGATAACCGACCCCGACACCGCGATTCCGCAGTACGCCGCCGTCGAGACATCGCGATGCGGCGACTTCCGGTAGCGGATGAAATACACCATCGGCCCGAAGTACAGCAACAGCAGACACACGACGCCCGCCGTACCCTGTTCGGCGATGGTCGAAAAGAACTCGCTGTGCGCGCGCTGATTGACCACCAGCGGCGACACCTCGCCCGCATCGGCGAGCATCTGCAATTCCGGCTTGAGATGACCTTTGCCCACGCCCATCAGCGGATGCGACTCGAACAGACGAATCGATGCCCGCCACAACTGCAGCCGCGCGCCGATGGAACTGTCCGGCGCGCCGCCGCCGTGCGACAGACGCACGAGATCGCTCTGCGTCGCCTCGACGCGCTCGCGGCCGATCGGCGACGCGAGCAGCGCCGTCATCGCGAGCACCACGATCACCAGCGCCGTCGCCCAGTGCCGCGCCTGACGGACCCAGCCGAAGTTGAGCGAGCACAGCACGAGGAACAGCGGAATCGCGAGCCAGCCGCCGCGCGTGCCCGACAGATACGACGCATAGATGCCCGCCACGAAACCGAGCACCTTCAGCGCGATACCCAGTCGGCGCAGCAGCGCGTTGGGGTACGTGTCCCAGCGGATCGTCATCACCGAGAGAAAGCCCAGCAGCAAAGCGGTGTTGCCGTAGGGAATCGGATTGGTAAAATCGTTGCCCAGCCGGTTCAGCTCGGTGACGGTCATGTGGATCGCGCTGTCGACGGCCCATACGCCCGCGCCGATCGCGCCGATCGCGCAGCCCCAGCCGACTGCCTTGAGGTATCTGATCGGCACATTGACGAGCAGCAGAAAGATGGGCAGCGCGATCGCGAAGCGAGACAGGCCGTCGAACTCGCGCGGCAGCCAGTAGCCTTCGATCGATTGCTGCAACGGTAAATACACCATGAAGCACAGCATGCCCACGGTGAATAGCGGATAAGCCTTGACGAGCAGCGCGGGCCTGAGCCGGAAGGACTTGCTGAAGCCGGCAAACAGCGCGATGGCGAGCAACACGAAGAAGCAATAACCGGTTCCGCCCCGAACCACGAGTGTGCTTGCAGGCGCCAGCAACACCAGGCCGGCGATGAGATAACGAAGCGTTTTTTCCAAATCGATGAACCTGACACGGGCGCGCTCGGCGGGTCCGACGCTCATCCCGAAAACCCGCGTTATTATAGCCGTTGCCGCTTGGCACAATCCTCGCTTTTGTCGCGCCGGCCCCACTGCGCCAAGGCTCGCCGGTCATACGAAAGGCTTCCAACCACACATGTCAGCAACACCGGACACAGCGACGAACGCCCCGCTCGCGAGCTTCATGCTCATTGCCTTCAATCAGGAAAAGACCATCGGCGACGCGATTTGCGGCGCGCTGGCGCAAACCTGGTCGCCGCTGGAAATCCTCATCTCCGACGACGCCTCCCGCGACGGCACCTACGCCGAAGCCGAACGCTGCGTGCGCGACTATCGCGGGCCGCATACGGTGCGGCTGTTTCGCAATGAGGTGAATCTGGGCATCAGCGCGCATCTGAGCGCACTGGTGGCGCGCACGTCGGGCGAAATGCTGTTCATCGCGGCGGGCGACGATATCTCCCGGCCCGAACGCGTCGAGCGCGTGATGCGTGTCTGGCTCGATAGCGGCAAGCGCCACGACCTGATCGCGACCGATCTGCAGGACCTCGACCGCGACGGCACCGCGCACGACGTGCTGCGCGTGACCGATCTCGACGGCTATCGCAGCTTCGAGGCGTGGTCGAGCGAGCGGCCGCATCTGGTCGGCGCGGCGCATGCATGGGCGCGCCGGCTGTTCGATGCGTTTGGCCCGATCGCGCCGGGCATCTACGGCGAGGATCAGATCATGGCGTTCCGCGCGATCATGAGCCACGGCGCGCATACGCTGCACGAACCGCTGGTGCTGTACCGGCGCGGCGGTTTGTCGGGCAAGCGCAAGTGGCGTACGCCGTATGACTACGTCGCGCGCGTGAAGCTTGCGAACATCAACGGCGCGGGCGAAACGCGTCAACTGACGAGCGATGCCGATAAAGTCGGCGTCGGCGCACAGATGCGCGCGCTGCTCGCCGGCAAATCCGCGCGCGAGGATTACGTGAGCGCCGTTTTCGGCGATGCGTCCATCGGCCGCAAGCTCGCGCTGTTGCTGAGCGCGAAGGACGTCGGCTTCGGCTTCCGTCTGCGGATGTTCGTGTATGCGACGTGTCCGTGGCTGCTCTCGCCGTTCTTCTTCGTGAAGTGGCATCTGCGCGGCTGAAGCGGCCCGCGAACAAAGAACATATGAACGCTCCAACACTCGGCATCGCCATCATCACGTACAACGCGCAGACGCGGCTCGCGCAATGCCTGGAGTCGGTCGCGTTCGCCGATGACATCGTCGTCGTCGATGGCGGCAGCACCGATGCGACGGCGAGCATCGCGCGCGCGCATCGGGCGCGGATGATCGAGGCGCGCGACTGGCCGGGCTTCGGTCCGCAAAAGAACCGCGCGCTCGATGCGCTCGCGACCGACTGGGTACTATCGATCGATGCCGACGAAATCGTGTCGCCGGAACTGGCAGCGTCGATCCGCGCGGCGATCGCTGCGTCGCAAGCCGATGTGTACGCAATCGACCGGCTTTCGAGCTTTTGCGGCGCGTGGGTGAAGCATAGCGGCTGGTATCCCGACTGGATTCCGCGTCTGTTCAGGCGCGGCACGGCGCGCTTCTCCGACGATCTGGTCCACGAGCGCCTTGTGTTGTCGACCGACAAGCCCGCCGCGCATCTGACCGGCAAGCTGATGCACTACTCTTACGAAGACTTCGAAGCCGTGCTGCGCAAGCTCGACGCGTATTCGACGGCGGGCGCGCGTCAGCGCCACGCGGCGGGCAAGCGCGGCGGTTTCGGCGTCGCGGTGTCGCGCGGGGCTTGGGCGTTTCTGAGGACGTATTTCTTGCGGCGCGGCTTTCTCGACGGCAAAACCGGCTTCATGATCGCGCTGTTCAATGCGCAAACGGTCTATTACCGCTTTCTCAAGCTCGCGCACATGAACGACGCGCGCTGATCAGCGCCGCCCGTCGATCTCGCACGCCAGTTCGACTAACGCCGCGACGTGCGCGTCGATGCTCGCGTCGTAACGTACGGCGCCGCCGTGTACGCGCTCGCGCCGCGTCCGGATCGCGCGTTCGACGACACGACGCAGATCGTCGGCATCGCCCGAATTGAAGATGTGCTTCGCATCGTCGGCAATGGCGTCGCCGCAGCCGATGCAGGCGGGAAAAATCACCGGCGTGCCGCACATCACCGATTCGATGCCGACCAGCCCGAACGGCTCGTAGCTCGACGCGAGGATCGTGAAATCCGCCGCGCGATAGGCATCCTCGATATTTTTGGCGTAGCCGATATAGCGCACGTTCGGCGCTCGATGCTCGGGCGCGCGTCCGGCCACGGCGATCACCACGTTCATGCCGGCCAGCGCACGCTCGATCAGCGGCAAGCCCTTGCGTTCGTGACTGCTCGACGGAAACAGCAGCACGATCTCATCCGCTCCAAATCCGAACTGCTCGCGCAAACGGGCGCGTTGCGCGTCATCGACCGGAGAAAAGCGCGCGTTGTCGACGGGCGGATACAGCACGCGAATCTTTCGATCGTCGATGCCGTACAGCGAGCGCAATTCGTCGCGCATCATGTCCGAGTGCGCAACGATCACCTCGGCCTGTGCATACTGCCGCCGCTCGAGCGCGATCTGCCGCGTGTCTGAGCGCTTCTCGCGCCGTCCGGTCGCGCGCAGAAAACCGATATGCGTGCCGCCGCAAATGGCGATTTCCGACCCTTCCACGCGATTGCAGCCGATCAGCACATCGACCTTGGCCTTCTTGCGCGCGCGCTTCAGCGCCCACGAGAAATAGGCGTCGCGCATTTTGCCCGGCACCAGCGACACCTTGATGCGATGCGCATCCACCAGCTTGCTTTCAGGCAGCGACCGGTCGATCTTGCGCGCGAAGAACGCGGGCTTCTGCCGCCCGTCGAATCCGGCGCGGGCGAGGCCGCGCACGAGATCCATCGCGTAACGTTCGAGGCCGCCGCTCAGCTTGAGGGCGTTTGCGGAAATACCGATGCGCATCAGTAAACAATTTCGATCGCACTGCCCGCGAACTCGCCGCGCAACGCGGTGATGAGTTCATCGGTCGGCTTGACGCGCCATTTGTCGCCGAGACGAACCTCGCCTTCGGCATGCTTGCTGCGATACACGATGCTCACGTTCAGCCCGTTCGGGATCGGCGCGGCTGGCGGACGCTGACGGCCATTGTCGCGCGTCGGTGCAGGCGCGACAGGCGCGGCCGCCTGCTCGCCCGCCGCATGCGCTTCCAGCACGCGACGCAGCCGCAGCGCATCGGCGTTGCCGTTCATCTCGACTTTCACCGATTGCGCATAGCGGCTGCGCGCGCGTTCGAGGTCCATCGCGGTATCGACGGTAAAGCGGATGCCGCCGGTGAACGCGTCATTACGCGCCATGCCCTGCACGACGAGCAGTTCGTCTTCCTTGAACAGCGCCTTGTTGGCTTCGAACTGTTCGTTGAAGACGGTGACTTCGCACTGGCCGCTGCCGTCGTCGAGATTGACGATCAGCATCTTGCCGCGCTGAGTCATCTGCGTGCGCATCGCGGAAATGACGCCCGCGACGAGCTTGTCGCGCCCTTCCTTCAGTTCGCCGATCTTCTGGCGTACGAAGCGGCGCACTTCGCCCTTGTAGGCATCGAACAAGTGGCCCGACAGATAGAAGCCGAGCGCGGTCTTCTCTTCCTGCAAACGCTTCTTGTCCGACCACTCGGCTTCGTCGACATATTCGTGCTTCGCGAGCGGCGCGTCGCCCATGTCGAAGAGACCGGCTTGCATCGCGTTGGCGGCGGCCTGTTCGGCGGCTTCCATCGCCATCGACACGGAAGCGAGCAATTGCGCGCGATTGGCGTGCATCGAGTCGAATGCGCCCGCGCGAATCAGCGCTTCCACCGTGCGCCGATTCACCACGCGCCGATCGATACGCTCGCAGAAATCGAACAGATCGGTGAACTTGCCGTCTTCGCGCGCCCGCAGAATTTCTTCGATGGCGTTCTGCCCGCTGCCCTTCACCGCGCCCAGACCATAGCGAATGGTCTTCGAGCGCTTGCCGTCGGCTTCCGCGACCGGCTCGAAGCGATACGCCGACTGGTTGATATCCGGCGGCAGCACGGCCATGCCGTTGGTCGCGCAGTCTTCGAAAAGAATCTTGACCTTGTCGGTGTCGTCCATGGCGAGCGACATATTCGCCGCCATGAATTCCGCCGGATGATGCGCCTTCAGCCACGCCGTGTAATACGCGAGCAGCGCATACGCCGCCGCGTGCGACTTGTTGAAGCCGTAGCCCGCGAACTTCTCCATCAAGTCGAAGATTTCGTCGGACTTCTCGCGCGTCAGACCATTCTTGGCCGCGCCTTCCGCGAAAATCTCGCGATGCTTGGCCATTTCCTCGGGCTTCTTCTTGCCCATCGCGCGACGCAGCAAGTCCGCGCCGCCGAGCGAGTAGCCGCCGATGGTCTGCGCCATCTGCATCACCTGCTCCTGATAGACCATGATGCCGTAGGTCTCTTTCAGAACAGGTTCGACGCGCGGATCGGGATATTCGGTGATCTCGCGGCCGTGCTTACGCGCGCAGAAGCTCGGAATCAGGTCCATCGGGCCCGGTCGATACAAGGCCACCAGCGCGATGATGTCCTCGAAGCGGTCCGGCTGCGCGTCCTTCAACATGCCCTGCATGCCGCGTGATTCCAGCTGGAACACGGCGACGGTGTTCGCTTTTTTCAGAATCGTGAACGATGCGGCATCGTCCAGCGGCACCTGCGCGAGATTCCAGTCTTTCTTCGACGGATCGAGTCGGCGGATATAGCGCTCGGCCCAATCGAGAATCGTCAGCGTGGTCAGGCCCAAGAAGTCGAACTTGACGAGGCCGACCGCTTCCACGTCGTCCTTGTCGTACTGGCTGACGACGCCGTCTTCGCCCTGCGTATAAAGCGGGCAGAAATCCGTCAGCTTGCCCGGCGCGATCAGCACGCCGCCCGCGTGCATGCCGACGTTACGTGTCAGCCCTTCCACGCGCTGCGCGAGCTCCAGCAGCTGATGCACTTCGTCTTCGGAATCGAAGCGCTCTTGCAGCGTCGGCTCTTCCTTCATCGCATCGGCGATGGTGACGTGCTTGCCCGGCTTGAACGGTATCAGCTTGGCGACGCCGTCGGTGAACATATAGCCGAGATCGAGCACGCGGCCGATGTCGCGCACTGCCGCCTTTGCCGCCATCGTGCCGAAGGTCGCGATCTGCGAGACGGCATCCGCGCCGTACTTGCCCTTCACGTACTGAATGACGCGGTCGCGCCCTTCCTGACAGAAGTCGATATCGAAGTCGGGCATCGACACGCGTTCCGGATTCAGGAAGCGCTCGAACAGCAGGTTGTAGCGCAGCGGATCCAGGTCGGTAATGCCGAGCGCATACGCGACCAGCGAACCCGCGCCCGAACCGCGGCCCGGACCGACCGGCACGCCATTGTTCTTCGCCCACATGATGAAGTCGGCGACGATCAGGAAGTAGCCCGGAAAGCCCATCTTGATGATGGTGCCGCATTCGAAATCGAGCCGCGCGTAGTATGTTTCGCGCTGCGCTTCGCGTTCGGCTTCGTTCGGATAGAGCTGCTGCAGACGGACTTCGAGACCTTCCTTCGACAACTGGATGAGGTAGTCGTCGAGCGACATGCCATCGGGCGTCGGGAAAAGCGGCAGCTTCGGCTTGCCGAGTTCGAGCGTCAAATTGCAGCGCTTGGCGATCTCGACGGTGTTCGCCAACGCGGACGGAATATCCGCGAACAGCGCGCACATCTCGTCCTGCGTACGGAAAAACTGGTCCTGACTAAAGCGCTTCTGCCGCCGCGGATTCGCGAGGATATCGCCCTCGGAAATGCACACGCGCGCTTCGTGCGCGGTGAAATCGTCCGCCGTCATGAATTGCAGCGGATGCGTGGCGACCACCGGCAATTTGAGCTTCGCGGCGAGCTTGACCGCTTCCTGCACATACGACTGTTCGCCCGGCTGGCCCGCGCGTTGCAGTTCGATATAGAACGCGTCCGGGAACAGCTTGGCCCAGCGCTCGGCGTTGCGTTGCGCGCTGGCCGCATTGCCCGCCGCGAACGCCATGCCGATATCGCCGCCCTGCGCGCCCGACAGCGCGAGCAGACCTTGCGCCAGGCCTTCTTCGAGCCATTCGACCAGCACTTCGGCGCGGCCGCGATACTGATTCGTCAGCCACGCGCGGCTCAGCAATTCGCACAGGTTGAGATAACCCTGCTTGTCGCGCACGAGCAAAAGAAGGCGCGAAGGCTTGTCGCGGTCGGCGGGATTGGTGATCCAGACATCGCAGCCGACAATCGGCTTGACGCCCTTGCCGCGCGCTTCGTTGTAGAAGCGCACGAGACCGAAAGCGTTGCCGAGATCGGTCAGCGCGAGCGCGCCCTGACCGTCTTTCGCGGCAGCGGCCACGACATCGTCCAGCCGCACGATGCCGTCGGCGATCGAGAATTCGGAGTGGACGCGGAGATGAACGAAACGGGGATCTGACATGGCGGTATTGTACATGCGGGCCGTCGCGAAAAATCGTCTCGGGCGCGCCGTTGGCCGAACGGATAAGGCTTTGAAAGCGTTTGAAATTGCGCTCGCGCAAAGGCTCTCGAGACACATCGGCGAATCGGGCGAAGACCTCAGCCGTTTGCGGGATAATACGGGTTTTGCGGGACATCTCGCGTCCGCATTTTTTACTCGTTACCGCTGCAAGCAGCATCCGTCGATCATGAGCATTCTGAACCTCTCAGCCTACAAATTCGTCACCATCGAAGACGGCCCCGCGTGGCGGCCGCTCGTCACCGAACGCTGCAACGCGCTCGGACTCAGGGGCACGATCCTGCTGGCGCCGGAGGGCATCAACCTGTTCGTCGCAGGGCCGATTCCGCAAGTGCGCGAATTTATCGATTACGTGCGCAACGACGCGCTGTTCGGCGGGCGTTTCGCCGATCTGCAGTTCAAGGAAAGCCTGTCCGCGAAACAGCCGTTCCGCCGCATGCTGGTCAAGCTCAAGCGCGAAATCATCACGATGAAGAAGCCGGCGATCAAGCCGGAACTCGGCCGCGCGCCCTTCGTCGATGCACCGACGCTCAAAGGCTGGCTCGATCGCGGCCACGACGACGAAGGCCGTCCGGTCGTGATGCTCGACACGCGCAACGCCTTCGAAGTCGATGTCGGCACTTTCGATAACGCGCTCGATTACCGCATCACGAAATTCAGCGAGTTTCCGGAAGTGATCGAGCAGAATCGAGCCGATCTGGAAGGCAAAACGGTCGTGTCGTTCTGCACGGGCGGCATTCGCTGCGAAAAGGCCACGATTCATATGAAGGAAGTCGGCATCGATCACGTGTATCAGCTCGAAGGCGGCATTCTCAAGTATTTCGAGGAAGTCGGCGGCGCGCATTACAACGGCGAGTGCTTCGTGTTCGACTATCGCACCGCGCTCGACCCGAATCTTCAGCCGACCGCGACCGCGCAATGCTTCGGCTGCCGCGCCGTCGTGAGCGTGGAAGACCAGAAGTCGCTGTTCTACAAGCCGGGCGAGACGTGCCCGGCCTGCCATCCCGAAGCGAAGGTCGGCGCTGCCGCGTAGATGACATATCGCGGCCGATTCGCGCCCTCGCCTACCGGCCCGCTGCACGCGGGATCGCTCGTCAGCGCGCTCGCCAGTTATCTCGATGCGCGCGCGCATGGCGGACAGTGGATCGTGCGGATCGAGGATGTCG
Source organism: Candidatus Burkholderia verschuerenii (assembly GCF_001189365.1). Classification (GTDB taxonomy): domain Bacteria; phylum Pseudomonadota; class Gammaproteobacteria; order Burkholderiales; family Burkholderiaceae; genus Caballeronia; species Caballeronia verschuerenii. The sequence goes on from NZ_LFJJ01000101.1 coordinate 11,694, forward strand.
ACGAACCGCGCACGGTTCCCGGCGCCGCCGATGAAATCCTCGCGACGCTCGCGCATTTCGGCATGCATTCCGACGAAGCGCCCATCTGGCAAAGCGAACGCGGCGCGGCGTACGAGCACGCGCTCGAGCGCCTGCAAGCCGTTGGCCTCGTGTATCCGTGCGGCTGCACGCGGCGCGAAATCGCCGATTCGCTCCTGCACGCGCGACACGCGACGCTCGCCTATCCCGGCACCTGCCGCAACGGCCTGCACGGCAAGCCCGCGCGCGCGTGGCGGCTGCGCGTGCCGGACGGCGACGCGGCGCGCGTGAGTTTCGTGGATCGCTGGCAAGGACCGCAGACGCAGGATCTGGCCACGGAAGTCGGCGATTTCGCGCTGAAGCGCGCGGACAGCTTGTGGGCGTATCAACTGGCCGTCGTCGTCGACGATGCGGACGCCGGCATCACCCATGTCGTGCGCGGCGCGGATCTGCTCGATTCCACCGCGCGGCAGATCGTCCTGCAACGGTGTCTGAACGTGGCGACGCCGTCGTATCTGCATGTTCCGGTCGTCAACAATCGCGAAGGCGAAAAGCTCAGCAAGCAGACGGGCGCGGAGGCGCTCGATCGCGATGCGCCGCTCGATGCGCTAGTGCGCGCGGCGCGGCATTTGGGGATCGAGACGGCGGAAACGGAGTGGCTGGATTCCTTTTACGCCGAAGCAACATCCCAATGGGCACGACGCTTCGGCCCATAAAAAATGGCAACCGCGCAGGTTGCCATTTTTTGTTGAGGCGCGCCCGCCGCTCAGGAATTGCGACGCGGCATGCCCAGACCGCCGAGTAAGGCGGCGAGCGGCTGCTTCGGCGCGCTCTTGCGCTCGGGTTCCGGCTGTTGCTCTTCGCGCTTCATCGCGGACGGCGACGGTTCATACGGCTTATAGAAAAACTCGTCGACCGGCTGCTTGCGCGGGCGATCGTACGAACTGCCGCTACGACGACGCGAGCCCGACTCGTCCCGCGACGACGCATGGCGATGTTCGCCGCGCTCGCTGCGTTCCCCTCGCGCCGGCCGCTCATCGCGCCGCGACGACGAACCGTCGCGGCGCATCGGCGTCGCCACTTCCAGCGGCAGCACTTCGAGCGGACGCTTGATCAGCTTTTCGATATCGGCGAGTTGCTTGCGCTCGTTGGCGCTGCACAGCGACAGCGCATCGCCCGATGCGCCCGCGCGGCCCGTCCGGCCGATGCGGTGCACGTAATCTTCCGCGTTGAACGGCAGATCGAAGTTGATGACCGCCGGCAGTTCCGCGATATCGAGACCGCGCGCCGCGACGTCGGTTGCGACCAGCGCCTCGATTTCTCCGCGCTTGAAGGCGTCGAGCGCCTGCATGCGCTCGCTCTGCGAACGGTCGCCGTGAATCGCCGTGGCGACGATGCCGTCCTTTTCCAACACGCGCGCCAGCCGGCTCGCGCCGATCTTGCTGTTGCAGAACACGATCACCTGCTTCAGCTCGCGATCGCGGATCAGCTGCGCCACCGCGCCAGATTTATCGCTCTCGTGCACTTCGTAGACGATCTGACGCACGTTCGCGTTGGTCGAGTTGCTGCGCGCGACTTCGATTGTCTGCGGATTGCGCAGATAAGTCGACGCCAGCTTCTTGATTTCAGGCGAGAAAGTGGCCGAAAACAGCAGCGTCTGACGCTCCTTCGGCAGCAGATTCAGAATGCGCTGCAAGTCGGGCAGAAAGCCCATGTCCAGCATGCGGTCGGCTTCGTCGAGGACAAGCATCTGCACCTGACCGAGATTGACGGTCTTTTGCTGGACGTGATCGAGCAGACGGCCCGGCGTCGCAATCAGGATTTCCACCCCGCGACGCAACGCGTCCGACTGCGGATTCATGTCGACGCCGCCGAAGACCACCGTGCTGCGCAGCGGTGTGTGCTTCGAGTAAGTCTGCACGTTGGCGGCGACCTGATCGGCGAGTTCGCGCGTGGGCGTGAGCATCAGCGCGCGGACCGGATGGCGCGCGGGCGATGCGCTGGTGTTCGCGCTCGGCAGCAGACGCTGGATGATCGGCAGCGAGAAACTCGCCGTCTTGCCCGTGCCGGTTTGCGCCGCGCCCATCACGTCACGGCCCGCCAGCACGACGGGAATGGCCTGGGCCTGAATGGGCGTGGACGTGGTGTAACCCGACTCGCTCACCGCCTTCAGGATGTCGGGTGACAAACCGAACTGGTCGAACGTAGGCGCGGCCGTGGTCTCGGTGGACGGGTTCGTGGCGACGGAATCTGACATGGTGACTATGGTGGCTTTCGCTAAAAGTCCGCTCGATGCGGCGCGCGTCTCGGATCGATCGACGACGCGTGGGTGTTTCGGTGACGCGGAATGGTCCCCGATGCAATGCGCGTGGCGCCACCGTTCGCCGACAGCTTAAGCGGCCGGCCTGAGCGCACGAGCGCCGATGGACAGGCTGGCCGTGCGCCGGATATGCCGCCGCGCTCCGATGGAACACGGCTTCGATGACGTTTTCAAGGCACTTCGCTGCGCTCGCGACGGCCTGACGCCTGCCTGCGCGCCGGTGCTCGCACGGCACCCGGCCTGCGCTTCAGGCCCGCGTCAAGCCAAGCCCGGCCGAAAACCGAATTGAAACAACGGTTTTTAGTGCCGGAAAGCCGCACATTGTAGCACCGAGCGCCTGACTGCTCCGGCCGGAGCGTGTCAGCAGACCGCGCGCCCGCTCCGCGCTCCTACTTCCCGCGCGCCTGACACTCCGCGAGCAGCGGCGGCGAATCCTTCGCGGCCATCTCGTCGTAGAGATTCGCTTCCGGGCCCTTGGTCCACCACGTGTATTGATCCGCGACGTATTTCGCGCCCGAACCCGCGATCACGTTCACGGACAACAGCTTGCGTTCGTCCACCGTCAGCGCCGCGAAGCTCTGATGATTGCGCGTGTTCGTGTACTGCACCGACACGCTCTTGCCGCCCTTGCAGTCGTACGTCGTCGTCTCTTTCGACGCGGTCTGGATCTGCGGCACGGTGAGCGGCATCGCGAATGCGGTATGCGCGGCGGCCGATGCCACGCAAGCCACGGCGGCGGATGCGGTCAGGATTCGTTTCATCGTCATGCTCGATAGTCTTGGATGGATCGCGCGAGTTCCATTGCTGATCACGGGTCGATGACGTCCGCGCAGGCATCGGTCGGCGCGGCGGCGACGTGGCCCACGACCGGCATGATCTTCAGCCCCGCCGATACGATCCGGCACGGCGCGGCGGCCAGGCCGCATCCCGACAGGCTCATGCAGATGGCGACCAGCGCCGCGATCACTCTCACGCTCACGTTCTTCTCCCGCCTGCAGCCGTTATTTGGCCGATACCGGCCGCACTTTCGATGCCGCCAGTTTCGCGCGCGCACGCGCCTCGTCGGTATCCGCGCCCGTGGCCACGGCCACGCCCATGCGACGCTTGACGAAGCTTTCGGGCTTGCCGAACAGCCGCAGATCCGCGCCCGGCACCGTCAGCGCTTCCGCGACGCCCTCGAACGCGATGCCCGCTTCGTCGAGCCCGCCGTAGATCACCGCCGACGCGCCCGGCGCGCGCAGCGAGGTATTGACCGGCAGACCGAGGATGGCGCGCGCATGGAGTTCGAACTCGGAGAAACGCTGCGTCGCCAGCGTGACGAGGCCGGTATCGTGCGGACGCGGACTGACTTCGGAGAACCAGACGTCGTCGCCGCGCACGAATAGCTCGACGCCGAACAGGCCGCGTCCGCCCAGCGCGGTCACGACTTTCGCTGCGACGTCGCGGGATTTTTCCAGCGCGGCGGGACGCAGCGCCTGCGGCTGCCAGGATTCGACGTAATCGCCCGCGACCTGGACGTGACCGATCGGATCGCAGAAATAGGTCTGCGTTTCGCCGGTTTGCGGATCGGCCGCGCGCACGGTCAGCTGCGTGATTTCGTATTCGAAGTCGATGAAACCTTCCACGATCACGCGCCCGTGATTGACGCGGCCGCCCGCCATGGCGTAGTTCCACGCGGGTTCGACGTCGGCATCGCTGCGCAAAACGGACTGGCCCTTGCCGGACGACGACATCACTGGTTTCACCACGCACGGAAAGCCGATGCGGGCGATCGCCGCCTTCATCTCGTCGAGCGATTGCGCGAACGCATACGGCGAGGTCGGCAAACCGAGTTCCTCGGCAGCCAGTCGGCGGATGCCTTCGCGATTCATCGTCAGTTGCGTGGCGCGCGCTGTCGGAATGACCGTCGCCGCGCCATCCGCTTCGATTTGCGCGAGGGCATCGGTTGCGATCGCCTCGATCTCGGGCACGATCAGATGCGGACGCTCCTTTTCCACCAGCACACGCAGCGCGGCGGCATCGGTCATGTCGATAACGTGCGCACGATGCGCGACCTGATGCCCCGGCGCGTTCGGATAGCGATCCAACGCGATTACCTCGACGCCCAGCCGCTGCAACGCGATGATCACTTCCTTGCCCAGTTCGCCCGCGCCCAGCAGCATGACGCGCGTGGCCTGCGGCGAACCCGGCGTGCCGATGCGCAGCGGCGAGTTGGCGGTGTTCTTGCGAGGTTGATCGGTCTGCATGCGTGCTCCGGAAAACGTTCGAATCTGCGGGAAAGGCCGGTGAATCCAGCGATGGGTTCAGCGAATGGCCGCGATGTTAACATGCACCGCCGGCCGCCCACACCTCGGCCGATCGGCATAGGCAAATTGCACGGACGGCGCGTTTTGGTGTCGATGAGTCAGCTGGCGATCCCCACGTCCGCGCACATGATTGACAGCGGTCAGTCGCTTCGAATTCCCCTTGCCGACTCGGTGAGAACCCGGCCCGGCAGGCTTTATCGTTTTGTTGCACATCGCCGCTAGACAAATAATAGGACGAGTGCGATACGCTTACGGTTTCGCCCGCTTCAGGACTCTCGATGCCCACGCCATTTCACCGCATGCCGTCGTTGCGAACATCATCGCGCGCGTCGGCGTGTTTTCTGTCCTGCATGACGGCACTCGCCGCACTCACCCTCGTTTCCGGCTGCGCGTTACCGAAGCATCCCGACGTCGCCGCGCCGCCCACGGACCCGTACAATCCCGCCGCCACGCAATTGCTCGACGACACGCAATGGCAGCTCACCGGCTGGACCGACGCGAGCGGCCAGGCGCGCGCCGTGCCGACCGCCGCGCAAGGAGCGCAGCCGCTCACGCTCGATTTCTCGACGGAGAGCGGACGGCGGCGCGTCAGCGGCTTTGCGGGCTGCAACCGCTTTAACGGCACCTATACGCTCAAGGACGGCAAGGTCGCGTTCGGGCCGCCGGCCGCGACGCGCATGGCCTGCGCGAGCAGCGCGGGCGCGCTGGAGCAGCCGTATCTGGATGGCCTCGCGCATATCGCGAAAAGCGGCGTGCAGATGAATCCGCCACAATCGCTCGAACTGACGCTCGAAGACGGTCAGACGCTGACCTTCGGACAGCGCGGCAAGTAACGGGGAATCGGGCCGTGATCCGGGCGGCGAGAGTGTTGCGCGCGCGCCATGCATGGCGCCGATCGCGGCGTCGTCCGCGTGCGGGTGGCGCGTCTCCCGTTACACTGGCCAATCAACAGACCTGAAACACACCTGAGCACCACCTGATCGACAGGCAAGACCCGGACACTTCACGCACGATGCGTCGGGCGGTCCGGCAGCTTTATCCGTCTCACCTAATACTGGTTCACTCTTCAGCATGCAAATGGCAGTTCTCGGCTGGTTCGGCGCATCGGTCGTCTGGTTTCTTCTTCTGCTTTGGCGCGTAGTCAAATCCGCGCTGCCGGGCGGCGGCCTGCGCGGTCCCGGCACGATTCGTCTCTGGGTCGGTTTCGTCTGCGTGCTGCTTTCGAGCGCGATGCTCGAAGGCACGCTCGCCCATGCAATCGAGACCGAGCTCGGCATCAACCGCGCCGGCCGGGCGCTGGCCGCCTCGCTCGTCGAGCCTGCGGGCGCGGGCGTGATCGCCGCGCTGGTGCTCGCGGTCACCGCGCCGTGGCTGGTCGAATTCAGCTGGCGATCGGTGCTGGCGTGGGCCGACGAAGCATTCGGCTTCGATTTCCCGCGAAGCTGGGTCACGCCGCGCGAAGCCGAAGGACGCGAGAGTGGCACGCGCGAAAGTAGCGGGCGCGAAACGCAGCGCGCGGAGCCGCGTCAAAGGAAGGTTCGCGACAAGTCCAAGTGGTGGCGCGAGCGGCGCGCCCGCGACAAACATCAGAAATCCGATGCGCCGTCGCGCGGTCTTAACGGCGAGCGTATCGATCCGCCCTTGCCGCGCGTCTCGGGCGATGAACCCAAGCTCGGCCTACCGACCGGCGGCAAGAGCGGGCGTTATCAGCGTCCGACCGTCTGGCGGCCGCCCGCGAGCGCGAAATCCGGCATCAAACGCGCGAACGCGCAGCAGGAACCGACCTGGCGCGCGCCGGCCGAATCGACGCCGCGTGCCGCATCGGCGGAACCGGGTGCGCCGGCCGGATGGCTCGATGCGAAGTCCGTCGACACGAAGCCTGTCAACGCGACCGCACCCGCTCAGGCGTCGGCCGGCATGGCGAGTCGCGAAGGCTTCGGACGAAGCCCCGGCGTTGCGCCCGCGTCGCATCACCCGGCTTCGATGCCGGAGCGCGCGACGACGCCTCGCGCCGCGACGGTGTCTCGTCCTGCAGCGAGCACGGCCGTATCAGGCGCGCGTCGTCCGATGCCTGCGTCGTCCGCCCAATCGGCGCAATCGGCACCGCGTCAGGTGACGCAGACCGCGCCCGCCGCCGTGCGTCGCTCGGTTCCGCCACGGCAAGCGCCTGCCAGCACGACCGCGCGCGATTTCACCGCGACCGTGCTCGCCGCGCCCGCGTTCTCGCGCCCGTCCGCGCCGCCGTCGCAGCCGCCCGCGCCTGATTCGGTGCGGGCGACGCTGCGTTCCATCGAGGAAAACGCCGCGTTGTGGACGTCGCTCGCCGGTGCGAGCCTTGCGCGGGATCATGAGGCGCAGGCGCATCCGGATCGGGCGGCGGAGGTGCCCTTCCCTGTTGCTTCGGATGCGCTTGTTGCACCTGTCGTGGCGGCTGCGTCTGTTGCACCGGTCTCGCCTGTTACGCCAGTCGCGGATCTCGCACCGATCGCTCCTGTTGCATCGGTCGAACCTGTTGCATCAATCGCGCCTGCTGCGCCTTTCGAGCCTGTTGCACCGATCGCGCCGTTCCAGCCCGTTGAACCTGTTACGCCGATTGCACCTGCTGCACCCGTCGAATCCGCCGAGCCTGTCGCGCAAGAGGAAGCGCCGAGCGACAACGCTGTGCCCACGCAAGCGCCATCGACCGCATTCGTGGAACCGTCGGCAGCCGATCAAGACGCAGCGGAATCGCGCCAAGAGGACGAGCAAGCGATCGTGCAAGAGCACGACCTGCCCGCGACCACCCACATCG
>NZ_LFJJ01000102.1 GCF_001189365.1 Candidatus Burkholderia verschuerenii
CTTTAAGCGTATCAAGCATTTTCGTCGCGTCGCCACTCGATATGACAAACTCGCCCACAGCTACCTCACCTTTGTCTCCATCGTGTCTGCCTTCGGGCCGCTCTTAAATGTAAACAGGACCTAGTGCGCGTGCGCAGCGTTCCCGATCTTGCGGACTTCCGCTCCGTCGCGATGGTCATCGAAGCAGTCGCAGAGCGTCTGGATGTGAAGCGCGCGTTGTTCGCGCAACTCGAAGAGATCGTCGCGGAGCGCTGCATTCTCGCTACCAATACGTCATCCATTTCGATCACCGCGATCGCGGCGCAGTTGCTTCATCCCTCTCGCGTGGTCGGCATGCACTTCTTCAACCCCGCACCGATGATGGCGCTAGTCGAAGTGGTGCGCGGATTGGCGACCTCAGACGACATCGCGCAATGCGTTCATGCGACGGCGAGTGCATGGGGCAAGCGCGCCGTGTACGCGAAGTCGTCGCCGGGCTTTATCGTCAATCGCGTGGCACGGCCGTTTTATGCTGAAGCGTTGCGCGTGCTGAACAAGCAGGGCGCCGATGTCGCATCGATCGACACGGTGATGCGCGATGCCGGCGGCTTCCGCATGGGCCCGTTCGAATCGATGGACCTCATCGGGCATGACGTGAACTTTGCGGTCACGCGATCCGTATTCGATGCGTACTTCAACGATCCGCGCTTTACGCCGTCATTGATCCAGCAGGAACTGGTGAATGCGGGCTTCCTCGGCCGCAAGATGGGCCTCGGCTTCTACGACTATTCCGCCGATGCCGCGAAGCCTGCCACAAGCGTTGAAACGAACACGCGCATGCCGTCGACGATCGTGCTCGGCGAAGCCGCGCCGCTGTATGCGGCGTTGCAAGCAAGGTTATCGAACGCCGACGAAATGCGCAGCGATATGCCCGGCTTAGTCGCGCAAATCGACGACGCCTATCTCTTCGTGACCGATGGCCGCACCGCGACCGAACGCGCGCACGCGATGGGAATCACCAACGTCGTATTGATCGATCTCGCGCTCGACTATGCAACGACTTTGAGCATCGCGCTTACGCGTACGCTGCAATGTTCGGACGACGCTTATGCATCGGTGGCGGGCGCGCTTTCGCGTTGTGGCTATGCGGCGATTTGCTTCGCCGACGTGGCCGGCATGATCGTCATGCGCACGGTCGCCATGCTGATCAACGAAGCGGCCGACGCGATCAATCAAGGCGTATGCTCGCGCGCCGATCTCGATCTCGCGATGGAAAAAGGCGTCAACTATCCGCTCGGCCCGCTTGCGTGGGGCGATCGCATCGACATTGACTATGTGCATGACGTGCTTAAGCATTTATCGATGCATTACGGCGAGGATCGTTATCGCGTATCGCCGTTGATTGCTGCATTGCGCTATGCGCGACGCAATTTCCACTAAGCGCGCTTAGCATTTTCCCTAAGCGGCAGCCGTGAGTTTTCTGTCACGGCTGTCAGTTTTCTCGCAGCCTCGCGTCATCCTCTGTTGTTTTATTCCGCATAAATCCTCGCAAGCGTTAGCAATATTTGTTTTGTAAGCTTTGGATGTGTCATCGTAGCGTGCCGGCTCAAACACGGCTTCGAATGACTTTCGAAAAAAATTCAAAACTTGCACGGGGAACAGCAGAAATTCGATGTGGATTGTCAGACTCGCGCTTAAGCGCCCGTATACGTTCATCGTTCTGTCGCTACTGTTGCTGATCATCGGCCCGCTGGTCATTCTGCGCACGCCGACCGATATCTTTCCGAATATCGACATTCCGGTGGTCAGCGTCATCTGGACGTACAACGACTTGCCGCCGGATCAGATGGAGCGTCGCATCACGCTCAACTATGAGCGCGGGCTGTCGGTGGCGGTCAACGATATCGAGCACATCGAATCCGAATCGCTGCCGGGCATTGCGGTGATACGCGTTTATTTTCAACCGAACGCGAATATCGATGAGGCGGTCGCGGAGATTACCGCCCTGTCGCAAACGCAATTGCGTTCCTTGCCGCCGGGCATCACACCGCCAAATATTCTGCGCTTCAATGCATCGACGGTGCCAATTCTGCGGCTCGCTTTATCGTCGAAGGAACTCACCGAGCAGCAGCTTTACGATTTCGGTAACAGCTTCCTGAAGACGCAGCTTGCAACCGTTCAAGGCGCGTCGGTGCCTTTGCCCTATGGCGGCAAGCAACGGCAGATCATGGTCGATATCGATTCGCGCAAATTGCAGGCGAAGAATCTCGCGCCGACCGATGTCGTCAATGCCATCAGCGCACAAAACCTGATCTTGCCGACGGGTACGGCCAAGATCGGCTCGACGGAATATTCGGTCGGTCTCAACGCGAGTCCGAACACGATCGAAGGGCTCAACGATCTGCCGATTCGCACCGGCCCCGGCGGCACGATTTATATTCGCGATGTGGCGCACGTGCGCGATGGTTTTCAGCCGCAGACCAATATCGTGCGCGTCGACGGCACGCGCGCCGCGCTGCTTACGGTTAATAAAAGCGGCAACGCATCGACGCTCGATATCGTCGCGCGCGTGAAGAATCTTTTGCCGACCTTGCGCGGCATGGTGCCCGAATCGCTCAAGATAGATCCGGTCGCGGACCAGTCGCTATTCGTGCGCGCCTCCGTCGAAGGCGTATTGCGCGAAGCGGTCATCGCGGCCGGCCTTACCGCGCTGATGGTGCTGCTCTTTCTCGGCAGCTGGCGCGCGACGCTGATCATCGCGATCTCGATTCCCTTGTCGATGCTCACGTCGATCGTCGCGCTCTCGGCGATTGGACAGACGATCAACATCATGACGTTGGGCGGTCTCGCGTTCGCGGTCGGTATCCTCGTGGACGATGCGACCGTCGCGATCGAAAACATCAGCCAGAACCTCGAACAAGGCAAGGAACTGGAGCAGGCGATTCTCGATGGCGCGCAACAAATCGCGGTGCCGCCGCTCGTTTCCACGCTCTCCATCTGCATCGTGTTCATCCCGATGTTTCTGCTGACGGGCGTCGCGCATTATCTGTTCGTGCCGCTCGCCGAAGCCGTGGTCTTCGCGATGCTGGCGTCGTATTTCTTTTCGCGCACGCTCATTCCGACGCTCGCGAAATACTTGCTGCGCCATCACGAGCATATGGGCGGCGATGTCGAATCGATGAAGGGCTCGCGCAATCCGTTCGTGCGTATTCATCTCGCGTTCGAGCGTCGTTTCGAAGCGGTGCGCACGCGTTATCGCGGTTTTCTCGAAGCGCAACTCGATCATCCGAAACGTTTCGCTTCGCTCTTTCTGATCTGCTGTCTGTTGTCGCTCGCGCTTGCGCCGTTCCTCGGACGCGACTTCTTTCCGTCGATCGATTCGGGCGTGATCGCGCTGCATCTGCGCACGAAAACCGGTACACGTATCGAGGAAACGGCGGCTTTGACGGATCGCGTCGATCAACGTATCCGCGAGATTCTGCCGCGCGGCGAGATTCATTCGATGATCGACAACATGGGCTTGCCGGTGTCGGGCATCAATCTCTCGTACAACAACACGGGCACGGTGAGCACGGCCGACGCGGACGTACTGATCACGTTGAAGGAAGGCCACGCGCCGACCGAAGGCTATGTGCACGAACTGCGCAAGCGCTTGCCGCAGGACTTTCCCGGCGTGTCCTTTTCATTCCTGCCCGCCGATATCGTTAGTCAGATTCTCAACTTCGGCACGCCCGCGCCGATCGATATCGCCATCACGGGACGCGACGTGAAGGGCAATCGCGTCGTCGCCAATCATTTGCTGGAGAAGATACGTCGCGTGCCCGGCCTCGTCGATGCGCGCATTCAGCAGCCGTCCGATTTGCCCGCGATCAACGTCGAAGTGGACCGAACCAAAGCGCTGCAAGCAGGCTTCACGCAGCGCGATGTAGCGAACAATCTGCTTATCACGCTATCGGGCAGTCAGCAGACGACGCCGACGTTCTGGCTCAATCCGGTCAACGGCGTGAGTTATAACGTCATTACATCGGCGCCTCAGTACGACATGGATTCGCTGCAATCGGTGGCCAATATTCCGGTGACGTCGGCGAGCGGCAAGACCAACATTTTCGGCGCGCTCGCAACGCTGTCGCGCGGCTCGCGCGATGCGGTGGTCTATCACTACAACGCGCAGACCACGATCAATCTCTACGCGACGACCGAACGCCGCGATCTTGGCGCGGTGGCCGACGACGTGCAGAGCATCATCGACGAAGCGCGCGCGCACTTGTCCAAAGGCTCGTCCATCGACATGCGCGGGCAAGTGGAAACGATGAACCAGTCGTTCTCCGGGCTCGCCTTCGGCCTGATTCTCGCGGTCGTGCTGGTGTATCTGCTGATTGTCGTGAACTTCCAGTCGTGGCTCGATCCGTTCATCATCATCACCGCATTGCCGGGCGCGCTCGCGGGCATCGTGTGGATGCTGTTTCTCACGCACACCACGCTGTCCATTCCCGCGCTGACGGGCGCGATCATGTGTATCGGCATCGCGATGGCGAACAGTATTCTCGTCGTGAGTTTCGCGCGCAGTGCCTTGCGCGAACATGGCGATGCAGTGCGTTCCGCGCTCGAAGCGGGCTATACGCGATTTCGTCCGGTGCTGATGACCGCGCTCGCGATGATAATCGGCATGGTGCCGATGGCAATCGGACTCGGCGAAGGCGGCGAACAGAATGCACCGCTCGGCCGCGCGGTGATCGGCGGGCTGATGGTCGGGACGATCGCGACGCTGTTCTTCGTGCCGGTGGTGTTCTCGATGATCTATAAGCGCCTCGAAGCGCGTGAAGACAAGGCAAAGGAAGCGCAGGCATGAACACGGGGAATCAGCCGAACGATACGGCATCGCATAAAAAGCGCGGGCGCTGGTGGCTCGCCATTGCGCTGCTGATTGCAATTGGACTCATTGCACAAGGACTTTTCTCGCGCCACACCGCGCATGCCGAACTCGAACGCGATGCCAACGAGCACGGCATGCAGACCGTCGAAGTCATCAAGCCGACGCGCATGAAGCCGACGCAGGATCTCGTGCTGGCCGGCGATATCCGTGCGTTTTCCGATGCGCCGATCTTCGCGCGCACCAACGGTTATCTGAAGCGCTGGACCGTCGATATCGGCGCGAAGGTGAAGAAAGGCCAGTTGCTCGCCGAGATCGATGCGCCCGAAATCAACGATCAGTTACGTCAGGCGCGCGCCGATGCGCAGACCGCGCGCGCCAACTATCTGCTGGCGAAAACGACGGCGGATCGCTGGGCGCAGATGCTGAAAAACAATTCGGTATCGCGTCAGGAGACCGACGAGAAGAATGGCGACATGCTCGCCAAGCAGGCGGCATTGAACGCGGCGCAGGCGAACGTATCGCGCCTGGAACAGATGGTATCGTTCCAGAAGATCTATGCGCCGTTCGACGGCACCGTGACCGCGCGCAATACCGATGTCGGCCAGTTGATCGATGCGGGCAGCGGCGCGGCCGGACGCGAGCTGTTCCACATTCAGGATGCGACGACGTTGCGCGTCTACGTCGACGTGCCGCAAGCCTATGCGCGCATGGTGACGGTCGGCTTGCCGGCCGAACTGTTGCTCAACGAAGAGCGCAACCGCAAGTTCGAAGGCGTGACCGTGCGCACGGCGGGCGCGGTCGATCCGGTTGCGCGCACGATGCGCGTCGAAGTCGATGTGAAGAATCCGGCCGGCGAATTGCTCGCGGGCGCGTATGCGCAAGTGCGTTTTCGTCTGACGAGCGATAAACCTTCGTACACCTTACCAGGTAACGCCTTGTTGTTCAGACCGGAAGGCGTGCGTGCCGCAAGCGTCGATGCGAACAATCGCGTCAAGCTGCTGCCGATCACGCTCGGCACCGATTACGGCACCCGCGTCGCGATCGTGTCGGGCCTGAACGGCGACGAACGCGTGATCGTGAATCCGCCCGATTCGATTATCGACGGCGCGGCGGTTCGCATCGGCGGCGCCGCTAAAAAGGAAAACGCGGGCAAAGCATCGGGAGGCGGCGAGTCATGAAGACGCCTGTCGCGATCGCGTCGTTGCTCGGCGTGATGCTCGCGGGCTGCGCGGTCGGCCCGGATTATGTGCGTCCCGAAGTCGCGATGCCTGCGTCGTACAAGAACGGCGTGCCGCTCGATGTACCAACGTCGTCGCAGGACTGAAAGCTCGCGCAACCCGGCGATGCGCGTCCGCGCGCGCCGTGGTGGGAAGTCTATGGCGATCCGCAATTGAACGCGCTGGAGGAGCGCGTCGTCGGCGCGAATCAGACGGTGGCAGCGGCCGCCGCGCGCTATCGCGGTGCGCGTGCCGCTGTGGCGCAGGCACGATCGGCCTATTTCCCGACGATCTCGGCGAATGCATCGTTCAATCAGTCGCGCGTGTCGTCGAACGTGTTGTATCGGTCGAGCGCGGGCAAGACCGTGCCGGACTACATGATCGATGCGCAAGTGTCGTGGGAACCGGATCTGTGGGGCCGCATTTCGCGCGCGGTCGAAGGCGGTCGAGCCGAAGCGCAGGCCAGTGCCGCCGATCTGCAAAGCGCGATCCTTTCGATGCAGGCCGAACTCGCGACGAACTACTTCGATCTGCGCGGCACGGTCGAGGAAGAGCGTCTGCTGAAGGAGACCTTGCAGGCCTATGAAAAGGCGCTCGCGCTGACGAAGGATCGCTTCGCGGGTGGCGTCGCGGCCGAGTCCGATGTCGCGCAAGCCGAGGAGCAATTGCGCTCGACGCAGGCGCAGTTTATCGATCTGGAGACGACGCGCACGAGCCTCGTCAATGCGATCGCGATTCTCGTCGGCGAGCCGCCTTCGACTTTCACGCTCGATGTCGCGCCGCTCAACGAGTCGCACGCGCCGCCTGCCGCCGCGCTCGCGGCGCTGCCCTTATCAGTGCCGTCGACCTTGCTCGAGCGCCGGCCGGATATCGCGGCGGCCGAGCGGCGCGTGGCCGAGTCGAACGCGCGCGTCGGCGTGGCGACGGCCGCGTTCTTTCCGAACCTGCTGCTCGCGGCCACCGGCGGTCTGGAGGCGACGCACTTCAGCGACTGGCTGATGGCGCCGAGCCGCTTCTGGTCGCTCGGTCCGTCGCTCGCTTTCACGGCGCTCGATTTCGGCGGACGCGCAGCCGTGCGCGATGCGGCGCGCGCCGCGTACGACGAAAGCGTCGCCGATTATCGTCAGACGGTGCTGAGCGCGTTCGGACAGGTGGAAGACAATCTCAACGCGCTCGAAGTCCTGCGACGCGAAAGCGCGGCGCAACGCGATGCGGTGAACGCCGCGCAACGTGCGTTGGCCAAGGTCGGCAATCGCTACGAGAACGGCGCGATCACGTATCTGAACGTGGTGGTGACGCAGGTGATCGTGCTGTCGGATCAGCGGGCGGCGGTGCGTATCGAGCGACGTCGGATGGCGGCGAGCGTGGCGCTCGTCAAGGCGCTGGGCGGCGGGTGGAGTACGGCGGATTTGCCGGGGGATGAGGCGGTGTCGCGGGTGGAGTGACGAGGCGCGATGGCATTTTGCATACATCATGCGAAATGCCATCGGTCGATTCGGTACTTTGCATGCAATATAACGAACGCGCGCGGATCGCGAAGCTCAAGCCCCCCCGCGCGGCCGGCAAATCATAAAGTACTGCGAACTCGCCCACCAAGGCATATGCGGAACCGGGCTCAGATGCACCGCATCGATCACGAATCGCTCGCTGACCAGCTTGCGCAGCGCGCGAAAATCGAAACCCTTATGCGTCACACGCGGATTCTGCGGACGACTCACCGGAATGCCGATCATCGACTTGAACACTTCCGCCGTGGTGTATTCGGACTTCAGCGTGCGGCCGCGAATCATCCAGTTGGAGACTTTCGGCGCGATCGCGAGGCCATACATGATCGGCACGGAAATCACCAGCGCGCCCGTGGGCTTGAGAATGCGCGACGCGTCTTCGAGCAGCGCATCGACTTCGTTCGCGTAGAGATGTTCGCAAACCTCGAACGCGGTCAGCACGTCGACGCTGCGCGGCGCGACATGATCGAGCGATGCCGCGTATTTCACTTCGGGAAACGTCGGCGCCATGTACGGGTCGTGGCCGACCAGCGTCACGTCCGGACGCGCTTCGCCGAGCGTGTGCAGAAACAATCCCGGTCCCGCGCCGAAATCGACCACGGTTCCGTAGCGGTTGCATAAATGCGTGACGAGATCGATCGCCATCGTCATGCGGGTTCGATGCGCGAATCGTGCGAGCGGATTGCCTGAACCGACAGTTTGTTCTTCGTATGAAATTTCGCGCATCGTCGTGTCTCCCACGTTATTCTTCGCCTGGTTCGATTGTTGTTTTTGCCTCGAAAAAACCCGGGTTTTCGGCCGATATTGCCGGGACTGACCGTATCCCGCAATCGGCGTCGGTAGCCGATGGCCGCCGAACTTCTGCATCGTTCCGCCAAGGTATCCGAAGTATCTCGCGCAGTAACGTCAGTAATGGTCGGCGACATACCGACCGTTTCAGGCTACACGAACAACCACGCGCCGCATGCGATCAGGGCCACACTCCAGACCCAATCGATATTGATCCAGCCCGTGCGTAGAAACCCGAGTCCGGTACGTTCGTGAAGGGTCATCGCGAGGAGGGAAATCGCGGCGATCACCGCCAGCATGGCCGCCGTGTGCGCGACGAGAGCGAGCGCGCCGGCTTCGAACGCGCCGCTCGCCGCCGGGCCCGCGAGCGCGCCGTTGCACAGCGGCAACAACGCGGGCACCAGCATCAGGCCGGCGCCGTGCGCGCTGGACATCGCGAACGACCACAGCGCGAGTCCCGCGAGCCCGGTGCGCATGCCGACCGACGGCCGTCCGCGATGCCCGCGCCACGCGCGCCACACGCCCTACGCGATCAACAGTGCGCCGCAGCAATGCGCGAGCGTATCGTGGCCGATGAACGCGCCGAGCGTGATCGCGCCCGCCAGCACGAGCGCGACCGATGCCGCGTGGCCGAGCGCGATCGGCACCAGCGACAGCAACGCGACGCGCCGACTCTGCGCGTAGAGCCCGAGCGCGACGACGAACAGCCAGCCCATCGCGGGATTGAGGCCGTGGAACGCGCCGAGGCCCGCAGCGGTGAGCCACAACGCGGGCGGGGCGGATGTCACGGCGCGCGGCCTCTCGCAACCATCCGCACGATCACGGATAGCAATACGAGTCCGACGAACAATCGCCGCCTTGCAACCGGATCTGATGCGGCCGTTGCCCATTCGGCCACTCGATGAAGAAGTCCGGGTCGATACTCAAGCCGCCGTTTGGATCGGCGTCGAGCTTGACCATCCAACCGTCGATGCCTTCGGGATAGAACTGATCGTCGATTGCGCCGTACAGCGAGTTCGTGAAGTACACGCGTTTGCCGTCGCGACTCACTTCGACCATTTGCGGCGCACCGTTGAGCGCGCCATTCGACGTACCCGGAGCACCCAGATGCGTCGCGCGCGACACGATTCCGCCGATGCGAACCTTGCCCGTCAGCTTCGGCGAGAAAGGATCGGAGACGTCGTATTGCAGCATGTCGCCGGTGCCCCAGCACGATACGTAGAGAAAGCGGTCGTCCATCGACAGATCGATATCCGACACGAGCGGCGGCACCGCGCCGAAGCCCTTGAGCATCGGCGGAAGCGAGTCGGCATCGGCGGGTTCGGCGGGAATGTCGATGATTTTTTTAACGGCCCATTTGTCGCCATCGCGATACCACGTCCAGATCGACGACGACAGGTCCTTCAGGCTGATCACGCAATTGACGAAGCCATATGCCTTGGTCGGATCGTGCGCCGGCCGCAATTCGAACACGAGCTGATACTCGTCACCGAAGTCGATTTCCTGAATATGTTTGCGCTTGGTGAAGTCCCAGAAATGCAGCTTGCGGCCGTACTTCGCGCCGAGCAGCAGATCGGGCACGAGACCGTTCTCGAAGCTTGCAGGCAGGCCCCATTCGCTCGTGACCATCGTGTCGTAGCCGAGATGCCACCAGCCGTCGTACGCGAGCTGCTGCGGGCCGCGTTCGACTTCCCAGCGCCCGAGCGGATCGAAGCTTTGCTGATCGAGCATCAGCACGCCGCCGGGCGCCTGACCTTCGGCATTACCGAGCGCGGTGAGATAGATTCCGCCCGGACCGCAATGAACCGTGTGCGGCCGCGTATAGCCGGTTTTCTCCGCGAGTTCCTCGGGCTCGATCGTCTTGACGATGACCGGCTGCTTCGGATCGGGCTTCGTATCGACGATATGAATGCGCGACGAGCGCAAGCCCGGCACGACGAGATAGCGCCGCTCCATGTGCGGATGCGGCGCATTGGGACACAGACACGACGAACACGCGTTCCAGCCGAAGTGATGCAGCTCGTCGCCGATATCGGGCATCGACAGTTCGCCGACGATTTGCGTATAGCTGGCCGAGCCGGGATCGACATCGACCACGGCGATTCTGTCGGGCGTCTTGCGCTCGGGATCGAAGGTCGCGACGTAAGCGAGCGTTTCGCGCGGCGCTTTGGCCGCGAGTCGCGGAGAAGGGTAGAAGCTCGGGTCCGGTTTCCAGGTCGCCATGATGCGTCTCCGTAGAAGGTGCGCTGAAGTGGACTGCTCGTGCCTTGCCACTATAGGACAGACCACGCCGGCACGCTTGGCGGCGTGCTTGTGCATCGATGCAAAGCTTATTTGCCGATGGCATAAAGCAGTCGCGCTTTGCCCGCGATTGGCATAGAATGAGCCCATTAAAACATCTAGATGTCTCGACAATGTTCAGCTACGTGGGTGGGTTCGTTCTGTTGGCCGCACTGCTTCACGCTACCTGGAACGCGATGCTGCATGGCAACGCCGATCGCTTCCTGTCCATGACGTGGATGAGCATCTGCATCGGCGTCGTGTCGCTGGCGGCGCTGCCGTTTCTGCCGATGCCGCATGCGGGCGCGTGGCCGTGCATCGTCGCGTCGGGCCTGGTGCATATCGCGTACAACATGGCGCTGGTGCGCGCGTATCGAAGCGGCGATCTGGGCGAGACGTATCTGATCGCGCGCGGCTCGTCGCCGATGCTCGTTGCGCTCGGCGCGGCGCTGTTTGCGCGCGAGCATCCGGGCGTGTTGCAGATCGCCGGCATCGTGCTCGTGTCGAGCGGCATCATTTCGCTGGCGTTGCAGCGCGGCAATGTGTCGAGAAAGGGCGCTTGGGCGGCGTTCGTCACCGGCGCGACCATCGCGATTTACACGGTGATCGACGGCATCGGCGTGCGCGCATCGGGCGACGCTATGGCTTATACGGCGTGGATGTTCGCGTTCTATTTGCTGATGCCGCTGCTGTTCATCGCAATGCGCGGGGCGCATGCGTTGCGCGCGCCGCTGCCGGTCGTCGTACAGAACGCGGCGGGCGGACTCGTATCGATCGCCGCGTACGGCATTGTGATCTGGGCGATGCAATATGGCGCGATGGGCGCGGTATCCGCGTTGCGCGAGACGAGCGTGGTGTTCGCCGCATTGATCGGGCGCATGTTTCTGAACGAACAATTGAGCGCGCGACGGCTCGTGTCGTGCTGCGTCATCGCGATGGGCGCGATCTGCATCGGAGCCTGAAAACAAGGCCTAAAATGAAGGTGTCGCGCTTGACGTGGAAAGGAGGCTGCGATGACCGAACCGATGATCAGTCTGATGGCGGGCGTCATACTCGTGTTGTGCATTGCGGTGATTCTCGCGATGCATCGCCGTCACCCGCCGATTCATACGCCGAAAGCGCGCTGGCTCGATACGCATCCGCCGCGCGACTGGCTGCATCACAGACATTGAAACGTAGCGGCTAATTCATTCGTTGCGAGCTTCAATCAAGCGCCGCGGTCTTTTCAGCGGCGCGGGCCTTTCATGGCCTCCGCTTCCATCGCGGCGTGCCATTCCTCGCTGCTCTCGATCGGATCCATCCCTTCGTCGATAAACGCCGACGCGCGTTCGGCCATCGCACGCGATTCTTCTTCCTCGACGTTTTCATCGACCGGTTCGTCTTCGTCGTCGCCGGGCGGCTCCAGCATGTCGCGCAGCATCGCGTCGAGTTCGGGCGTGTCCCAGTCTTCGCCGCGCTGCTTTTTATGCCTGATGTAGTGCCGGATCTCGGCATCCTGCTCGGGCGTCAACAGCAGCCCGCGAAAGGTATGGTTGGCGTCGAAATCGCTCATGATGTCTCCTCGCGCGCTTAAGTGTGCGCGCGTGTCAGATGAATCATCGTGCGCTTTAGTTTAACGCTTTAATGCGGCTGGCCGCGTCATTCGAGCAGCGGCAGACGACGTTCGACCGGCGTCGTCTTGACGATGGCCGTGCTGGTCGCGGCGCGATCGGTGACGCGCGCGAGGATATCGTCGAGTTGCTCGATGGAGCGCAGCCACAGGCGGCAGACGAAGCAATCGTCGCCCGTCACCTTGTCGCATTCGACGAATTCGGGGATGCGCCGGATCGCTTCTTCGACGAGATGCAGTTGCCCGGGCAGCGGCTGCACGCGCACGATGGCCTGCAAGGTGTAGCCGAGCGCGCGCGGATCGATATCGACGGTAAAGCCGCGAATGACGCCTTGCGTTTCGAGCCTGCGGATGCGCTCCGCCGTGGCCGGCGCCGAGAGCCCGACGCGCTTCGCCAGTTCGCTGACCGCGATGCGCGCATCGCTCGCCATCACGGCGATAAGTTCGCGATCGATTGCATCGATTACGCTCGCCGCCGATGCGCTTAGGTTTTTCGGCATGATGGCCTTCGAATCGAAAGTTGAATTTTCGTTGCGCCTCATTTTAAGCATGGTTTTGGGCGATGCGCCTCGATAGACTCGTTGTCATCGAAACTCGCTTCAACCGAAGACCATGAGCACCGAACCCATCGATACGCGCGCCGCCGGGATGAACGACAACGCATCCGCCACGCGTCGCGGCGCGCTGGAAATGTGCCTTGCCATGCTGATGTCCGGCACCATCGGCTGACTGGTGGTGTCGTCGGGACAGACACCGTGGAACGTCGTGTTTTTCCGCTGCGTGTTCGGCGGCGCGACGCTGATCGCCGTCTGCGCGGCGCTCGGGTTGTTGCGGCGCGCGTATTTTTCGTGGCGCATGATGGGCCTCGTCGCGTTGGGCGGCGCGGCGGTCGTCGGCAACTGGCTGCTGCTGTTCGCGTCGTATTCGCGCGCGTCGATTTCGATGGCGACGACGGTGTACAACACGCAGCCGTTCATGCTCGTCGTGCTGGGCGCGCTGGTGTTGCGCGAACGCATAACGGCGTCGACGCTGGCGTGGTTCGGCATCGCGTTCATGGGACTGGTGATGGTCGTGCGCGTCGAACCCGCCGTGCTGGCGATGCCGGGACGCTATATCGAAGGCATCGCGTATGCGCTGGGCGCGGCGTTTCTGTACGCGGTTTCATCGATCATCACGAAGCGGCTCAAGGGCACGCCGCCGCAACTCATCGCGATGCTGCACGTCCTGCTCGGTGTCGCGATGCTCGCGCCGTTCGTGCGCTTCGATCAGACGCCGGCGAGCGCGTCCGGCTGGGCGGATCTCGTGGCGCTGGGCATCGTCAATACGGGGCTGATGTACGTGCTGCTCTACGGCACGATCCAGAAACTGCCCACCGCGATGACCGGCGCGTTGTCGTTCATCTATCCGGTGGTGGCGATCGTCGTCGACTGGCTCGCGTTCGGATAGCATCTCGCGTGGCCGCAAGTGGCGGGCGCGGGGCTGATTCTGCTGGCGGCGGCGGGGGTGAACTTGGGGTGGAGGATTGTGCCCGGACGATGAGCGATCCGGCGCGTCGTTTTAAAGGATGCGTTGCAGACCGCGCAGCGCTTCGGGATGCTCGACCGCGACGCGAAGGAGTGTTTTGGCTGCGCCGGTCGGATTGCGTCGACCTTGCTCCCAATCTTGAAAGGTCCGCACGGACACGCCGAGCAACGCGGCGAATTCGGATTGGGACACGCCGACCTTGGCGCGCGCAAGTGAGGCGACGGTCGGTTCGACTTGCGTGACGCGGGCCGCGCGTTTGGCTTTCATGTCACGGACCGATTGAAGCAGTTCCGCCTGAAATTGTTCTGTTTCCTTATCCATTTATTGCCTCACGAAGCTGGTTGAGGAAGGTCGTTGGCAGCTTGTCGAATTTGGCCTTTGTGTATGCAATCAGAAGCCAGATCTTGCCGTCGTCCAGAAGGTTGTAATAGATGACTCTCGCGCCGCCGCGCTTGCCTCGTCCCGAGGCTGACCATCGGACTTTGCGCAAGCCGCCCGTGCCTGGAACCACGACGCCCGCCAGCGGATTGTTCGCCAGCCAGGCGATAAACTCTTCGCGTTCGTCGTCTTGCCAGATTTGTGCGGCGAAGCGGACAAAACTTTCGGTCTCGATGATGGTGTACATTGCCTCATTATACGGCATTGCCGTATAGCGCCAGCGACTTCCGATCTCATCCTCATCGCGAACACTCCTCAACGTCGTATAAAATGGCGCGCTTTTCCTCGACTACATAGAACGTCCCGCCATGTGGTTCAAGAACCTCCAGCTTCACCGTCTTCCCATCAATTGGAATGTCACCCCGGATCAGATGCAGCGATGGCTCGCGCCGCTCGCGTTCAGCGATGCATCGAGCATCGAGAACGAACGTCGCGGCTGGGTCTCGCCGCGCGGCGATGATGCGCTTGTCTACGCGACGAACCGGCAGTTGCTGATCACCTATCGCGCGGAGAAGAAACTGTTGCTCGCGTCGGTCGTCACGCAGTTCACCAAGGAACGCGCGCTCGAACTCGAAGAGCAGCAGGACTTCAAGCCCGGCCGGAAGCAGCTGCGCGATCTGAAAGAGCAGGTCGTCGACGAACTGTTGCCGCGCGCATTCAGCATTCGCCGCGATACGCGCGTGTGGATCGATCCCGTTAACGGATGGCTTGCGATCGATGCGTCGTCGCCGACGCTCGTCGATGACATCATCGGCCTGCTGGTGAAGTCGGTCACGGATCTGCCGCTGATGAGCGTGCGCGTCGCGCGCGCCCGTTTCCGCGATGACCGACTGGCTCCTGAGCGGCGACGCGCCCGCCGGCTTCACGCTGGATCGCGACACCGAACTGCGCTCGACCGGCGAAGGCAACGCGACCGTGCGCTACGTCGGCCACGCGCTGGAAACCGAGGATATGCGCCGCCACATCGAAGCAGGCAAGCAATGCATGCGGCTCGCAATGACATGGACCGACCGCGTGTCGTTCGTCCTCACGCCGTCGCTGGCGCTCAAACGCGTCGCGGCGCTCGACGTCCTCAAGGAAGTCGCCGATCCGACCGCCGTCAACGACGACGAAATCTTCGAAGCCGATTTCACCTTGATGACCGGCGAAATCGCGCGGATGCTGGGCGACCTGACCGACGCGCTGGGCGGAGAAGAGGACTTGCGCGCGGCCGCGTGATTTTGCGTGCAAAACGCAAAGCACAAAATGCAAAACGCGCAGCTCAATCCACCAGCGGCGCGAACGCGAAGTTGTTCTTGCCGTTGCGCTTGACCGTGTACATCGTGTCGTCGGCGGCGGCGACGAGCCGCCAGTAATCCGTCACGCGATCCGGATAGCTCGCGATGCCAATGCTCGCGCGCACCGTCGACAGGTTCATCGTCGCGTCCGTCTCCGCGACGCCCGCGATGATGCGCTGCGCGATCGCGGCCAATTCGGTGTCGCTGGCGAATTCGCGCACCAGCACCGCGAACTCGTCGCCGCCGATGCGCGCGACCACATCGCGGTTGCGCACCGTCTGCCGGAATCGTCGCGACACCGCGATCAGAAACTCGTCGCCGATACGATGCCCGTGCGTATCGTTCACGCGCTTGAAGCCGTCGAGGTCGATATACAGCACCGCGATGCGCCGATCGCTTTCCCCTTGCGCCAGTTCGGCCGCGGCGCTTTCGAGCGCGGCGAACAGCTTGCGTCGATTGGGCAGGCCGGTCATCGCGTCGTGCAATGACACCTGCTCGAATTCCTGCGATATTCCCGCCAGTTGCCGATTGCGTTTTGCATACATTCCGAGCGCGCTGATCAGCACGCCGAACACGATCGCCGACAGTGCGATCAAGGTATGCGATACGCTGATGATGCCGGCGCGCACGTCGGCGCTGGTGCGGTCGCGTTCGCTGCGCCAATACGCGATCACCGCGCCGCGTGCGGCATCGGCGCGCTCGACGGCTTCGAGCACCAATGCCACATATTCCTGCTGCAACTGCGACGTGAAGATCGTGCGGACCTGAAACGTCAGCATCAGCAAACCGATCAGCAGGCACAGCAGCGCGGCGGACGCGAGTAATGCCGGTCCGGGCGCGCGAGCGCGGTGATACAGCGCGCGCGCCACGACGGCCGCGCGGGCGGCGCGTCGGCCCAGCGCGCCCTCCGGGTCAAGGGCGGGAATATTCCTCTCGTTGACGGGTCGGGACATTGGCTTGTTGATAGCTCACACGATGAAAAAACGCGCCCATGCGAGCGAAGAGGCCAGGCTGCTCGGATTTGGCGTGCGCGCTGCGCCGACGCGCGGCCTGACTTGCGTACTGCTGGCCGGAACGCGTCGAGCGATTCCTCGCCTTGCGTTGAGCCGCAGGCTGCGCGGCGCGGGCCTCGGGGAGTCATCGGCGGTTTGGGTCGTGTCTTGCGCCGCGTTTTGCGCGGCGGCGACCGTTACCGCCGCGAGGCCGGCTCCAGCGCCTGCCGCACCCGCCGCGTCGGATGCATCGCCATCGCTAGCGACGGTTCCGGCGGAATCGGGCACGTTGTCGGCAAGCGACGTCGTGTCGGGCATCGTCGCGAGCGATGTCGACGGATGCGCGCCCGCCGCTTCGACCGATCCGGCCGATTGTGTAAGCGCCAGCGCCGGCTGCTCGATGCCGAGCGTCTTGCGCGCGCTCGCCATCGCTTCGGCGTAGACGCGTTGATCGTGGGTGAACCACATGCTGTAGCCCACGGTCCCCAGCACGCCAATAACGAGCGCGCTCGCCGAGGCCATCCACAGTGCGAGGCGTCCGAAACGCAACGGCGTGCGCGCGGGCCCGGTGTCGTCCTCGAAATCGAGGGTGGAGGTAACTTCGGCGTGGATCACGGTGGGATCGTTCGCGGGGCTCGCACGGCCCGCGATGCTCTCTTCGGGTAGCTCAGCAGGGTGAGGCATGACAGCGCTCTCCAGAAGGGATTCGTCGGACGACGGGTCTGCGCAGAGTGCACGCGAACCCGCCGCTCGCAGCGGCTGGCGCCTGAAGCGAAACCATGCAAAAGCACCGTTTCGCGTCGCGCTTCATTCAAGAGAATGATTCAACCGATGAGTCTTGCCTCAACCAGATCGAACCGATGCGCCGCCGCGTCTCCGCTCCCAACGGCTGCCGGTCCTGCTGCGGCAATGTAACTTTCGCCGGGCGCGGGAAAGAAATTCCCCGGCGCCGGCGATCCAGCATCAGACGAAGATTATTGCTTGCGGCCCCGATCTCACCGATCCGACCCGAGTAGGCGGATGGCGGCCGAAGGTCGGCAGTCGGGCGCACCGGGCACCCCGCCCATACGTTATGCAATACGCGCGCCGCGTTGAATACAAGATACTACCGTAGCAGGCCATAGACCCGCATATGCAACCGGTGGTAAGTGTGTCTTTTGTCAGACGAAGCTTGAGGCGGTGTGTATGGTAGCGCACAGAGAAAAATTCGTCGTGCTCTGAGCGCACCTCCGGACGATTCGGCGTAGGCGCGCCCGCTCGTTTCGCTGGCGGAAACGTCGGCGTACCAACGCGTGCGCGAAGAAACCGAGTACCGACTCGAAAAAAGTCCGCTATCGCGCGCGCCGTGTCAGTACGACGAAGCGCGATGCCGCCCAGGATCGCCACCGAGCTCGCGATCAATCGCAGCGTGAGCGCTTCGCCGAGCAGCGCGACGCCGCCCGCCGCGGTGATCACCGGCACGCTCAGCTGTACGGTGGCGGCCGTCGCGGGCTTGAGGCCCTTGATTGAGCGCCGCGTACCAGATCACGTAGCCGAGACCCGAGGTCACCGCGCCCGATGCCGCTGCGTAGCCGATGCCCGGCGCATCGAAACTTGCGTGCGAGAAGCCCAGCGCCACCGCCGATACGACGATCGCGAGAGGCAGCGCCCGCACGAAGTTGCCCGCCGTTGCCGCGACTGGATCGGCGAGCCCGCGACCGCGCAGCGAATACACGCCCCAGCCGATGCCCGCCAACGCCATCAGCGCGGAAGAAAACGGCTCGGGCGCGGACAAGCCCGGCAGCACCAGCCAGACGAGCCCGATCAGCGCCAGCGCGAGGCCGAGCCACTGCATCGCGGCGAGGCGCTCGCCTTTGACGAGGCCGTAGCCGATCATCGTCGCCTGCACCGCGCCGAACAGCAGCAGCGCGCCGGTCCCGGCCGGCAATCGCAGCAGATACGCGTACGAAAACGACGGCTTCACGCTGACCGCGGAATTCCGGCACAATTCGTGGTTTTCAGAGAACGCACGCGAGACTACGCTCCTCGATGGACCGCGACCGCGACCGCGGCCTCGTCAACGTCGTTGTCGACGAGCCGAATACGACCGCCAATTAAATCCCGGCAATCTGGCAGGTGACAAACCCGCAACTTGCTCTCATTCGGCTGCACGGCAGAAATCATGAAATGTGGAATATCCAGGGCGCGGCTTCAGCGCCCTCGAGGTTCAACTATGACTACACCGATCAGGAGCTTGGGAACTGGCTGTGTCCATCTTGCGCATCGCAAAAAGCGTCGAGCGGACTCACGTTGTCTTCAACAACAATTGTGAAGATCAAGGGCAGCGCAACGCACGCACATTGATGGCGATTCTTTGCGCTGAAGCAATCTCGCCCCAAAACCGAGACGACCGGTGGCCCCGATTTCTGATTGCTAATTAGGGCGATAATTGACCCCGGGGTTTCACGTGGGGGTAGGTTAGCGGCACTTAAGCGTTAGTTGGATAAGTTACATGACACCCGTTGTTATCTGCTTCGTGCACGGCTATCGGGTACAAATAGCGACAGCGCCCCGTCGTCGCAGCCTCATGGCCTTGATTTTTTGTCTCCTTACCTTAAAGTAAGGCACACAGGAGGACACCATGACAGCAGCAACCATTACATCAAAGGGTCAGGTCACAATCCCGGTCGACGTGCGCAATCATCTCGGCTTGGAGTCCGGAGACCGGATCGAATTCAGTTTCAACGAAACCACCGGCCGGTACGAGATCTACCCGGCCACGCGTTCCCTTGCGTCGCTGAATGGCATTGTCAAGAAGCCCCTTAAACCTGTGACGATCGAAGACATGAATCGGGCTATCGCAGAGCAAGGAGCATCGGCTAGATGATCGGGCTCGATACGAATGTGCTGGTGCGCTACTTTGCCCAAGACGATGCCATGCAGTCGAAGAAGGCGACAGCGCTGATGGGTTCTCTGACCGCCGAGCTGCCGGGATATGTTTCGCAGGTCGCACTGATCGAAGTCGTCTGGGTTCTCGGGCGATGCTACGGCGTCGAGCGCGATCAGATGAAGGACATCATCGACTCGATGATCGGCACCAAGGAATTAGTCGTTGAGGCTGCGGACACGGTACGAAAGGCTCTTCGCGTTTTCGCGGCATCTGACAAGGCGGATTTCGCGGACTGCCTGATTGAGCGGGCAGGGCACGTCGCCGAGTGCGAGTACACAGCGACCTTCGATGTGACAGCTTCGAAGGTCGTTGGGATGCGGTTGATCAAGTAGATGATGGCGCAAGCCGATAAGCCTAAAAGGTGCATAGCCTACCGAGCAGACAGGAAAACGGCGAAGCGATATGGTGAACACGCGGACAGCAGTGACAACGAGCGCAATCGCGGAATACGTTGTTGGACTATATGCCAGTGGGCTATTCGGGCGGATAGTGGTTCCGCTGATTGCGTTGGCATTCACAGGTGCATTTTTTGTTGGCTTGTGTGATGTCGCAAGTGGTTGGCGGCTGTCTATCCCTCTATGGGCACACATCGTTTCCACGCTGACTTTCTCGGTTTATATGGTCACTCTCAACAAGGACGAGGAAGCGCCGATCTTCAGCGTTGCCGACTATGGAATCGTCGGGGACCTGTTTGCGCTCGTCCCGCAAGTCGTCGACTCGCTCGACGCCTGAGAATATGCCCCCGCCTGTTCCAGTGGAGACCCTGCAGACGCTCCGCCGGGAAGGACGTGCGCAGGCCAATGCCGAGGATGCTTCCCAGTGGCGCTGATTCGCGACACTGATGAAGCACTCGCGTATCCAGTGGCGTGATGCCGGTGCCCGATGGTTGGTGTCAGTCGACCACCCGCACGTGTCCACGGGTAACGACTTTGACGAGGCGATGCGTGTGGCTAAGGCGGCATGTGACCGCCGGGACGCGGTACTGGTGGAGGCCGGCGTACAACCAGATATCGAGGGGGACGCCGCATTGTGGCGATGGCTCACGATGCTCGTTGGGAACTCGCTCATACGCTGGCATCGCGCCGGTGACGAATGGCTGGCGATGGTCGGGCGCCGGCGCCTGTCAACCAGGGGGATTTTGCTCATATGATCCGCAGGGCGAGGGATGTTTGGTACGCGAGCCGGGAGACAACTGAATCAACGAGTTGAGTCATCGCGGAGATCATTGGTTTGATGCTAAGCAAAGGTCCGCGACGTTCAGCGAAGTCGGTGCAGCGCGTGACGTCGACGTACCTTTAGCAAGTGCGACGCGTGTCGCCGTCCGCCGGACGTAAATCGGCAACGTAGGGGATGGCAAAGCTCTTCTCTGCCTTGTCACATTCAACCACCAGAACATCGGAGCGTGAAGCCGTGACCTGCTGTACGA
>NZ_LFJJ01000103.1 GCF_001189365.1 Candidatus Burkholderia verschuerenii
GCCATGGCGTAAGCCCTCCCGAGGGCAGGTTGACGAACTGGACATTCATCAACTTACACCACGGCCACCCCTGCCTCTGCGCTCCTGCCGCCTCAGCGTTTTTGCACATCATTCTGCACACTACCGCTTGCACGCTTTCCGAAGTGCTGATCGTGTTGGGAACCCAACCCAGCCAATCGACGCTTTGCGAGGAACTCATCCACGCCATTCAATTCGAGAAAAAGATCCACGCGTATGTGCTGGAGCGGCATGGGTTCGGGCCGACCACCGAGTTGATGGAATATCTCGCTGCCCGCGTGCTGGTTACGCGCGAACATCGCTGGAGAATTCCGTTACGCGAGCGTATCGACAATCGGCGTCGCCTTCGGCGCTTCTTGCACAACTTCAAAACACAATCCGGAGGATTGCCGTGGCATTTACGTTTGAAATTACGGGCGTGGACAAGTTTCCTCGCAACCGAATTGGAGTTCTGGATGGGAAGCTACTTGACGGAAACCTCAACTTCAACGCGGAGGCGCAAGTGGTCCATGAAGGTCAGCGATTCCCGTTGCGCGTGAAGGCGGTCGTGCCTGCGCGCGTGGTTCGACGGGAACCGGGCCGGTACAGTCTTTCGGTCGAACTTCCGCAGCACGCGATGGATGTCGTGCAAAAAGGCGACCTCCTCGTCTACGACGGCCTCGACATGCCCCTCGCGCGCAAACGCCGCTGGCGCGTCTGATCAAGCGATCAAGCATCGCTCTCCACCGCCCCCGGCAACACGTAATCCCGATACGCCTCCCGTAACCGCACCTTCTGCAACTTGCCCGTCGCGGTATGCGGCAATTCGGTGGCGAACACTACATCGTCCGGGATCCACCACTTCGCGACCTTGCCCTGAAAATGCGCAAGCAACTCTTCTCGTGTCACGGTCGCGCCGGGCTTCAGCACCGCGACGATCAGCGGCCGCTCCGTCCACTTCGGATGCGCGCACGCAATACAAACCGCCTCCGCCACCTGCGGATGCGACACCGCAATGTTTTCGAGGTCGATCGAGCTGATCCACTCGCCGCCCGACTTGATCACGTCCTTGCTGCGATCGGTAATCTGCATGAAGCCGTCGGCATCGATGGTCGCGACATCGCCGGTCGGGAACCAGCCGTCGACGAGCGGCAACTCCTCGCGGCGGAAGTATCGATCAATCACGCAATGGCCGCGCACATGCAGGTTGCCGAAGGACTTGCCGTCCCACGGCAGATCGCGGCCGTCCTCGCCGACCACTTTCATATCGACGCCGAACAGCGTATGTCCCTGCTTTTCAAGCGAACGCCGCTGATCTTCCAGCGGCCGCTGCTTCTGCCGATGATTCAGCCGCGCGAGCGGCCCGAGCGGCGACATTTCCGTCATGCCCCACGCATGGATCACGTCGACGCCGTATTCGTCCTCGAACATGCGCAGCATCGCGGGCGGGCACGCCGAGCCGCCGATCACCGTGCGCTTGAGCGTCGAGAAGCGCACGCCCTCGCTCTTCATGTACGACAGCAGGCCGAGCCACACGGTCGGCACGCCGGCGGAAAAGGTCACGCCTTCCGCTTCCATCAAATCGTAGAGCGACTTGCCGTCCAGATCCTTGCCCGGCAGCACGAGCTTCGCGCCCGCGAGCGGCGCGGCGTGCGGAATGCCCCACGCGTTGACGTGGAACATCGGCACGACCGGCAAGATCGCATCGCTCGATGACGCGCTCATTGCGTCAGGCAACGCGGCGGCGTAGGCGTGCAGCACCGTCGAGCGATGCGAATACAGCGCGCCCTTCGGATTGCCCGTCGTGCCGGATGTGTAGCAGAGAATCGGCGCTTGCCGCTCGTCGAGTTCGGGCCACTCGAAGTCGCCGTCCTGCGCGCCGATCAGCGTTTCGTAACTCTGCACCGGCACGCTCATGTCGGCGCGAAACTGCGCCATGCAGCCTTCGTCGCCGAGCGCGATCCAGCCCTTCACGTTCGGACACAGCGGCGCGATGTTCTCGACCAACTGCCAGAACGTCATGTCGAAGAACACGTACGAGTCGTTCGCGTGATCGATGATGAACGCGATCTGATCGGGAAACAGACGCGGGTTGATCGTATGGCAGACCGCGCCCATGCCGGGCACGCCGTAATAGCACTCGAGATGCCGATAGCCGTTCCACGCGAGCGTGCCGATCCGTTCGCCCTGCTCGACGCCAAGCGCGATCAGCGCCTGCGCGAGCTGTTTGGCGCGCTTTTCGCAGTCGCGATAGGTGTATCGATGGATGTCGCCTTCGATGCGGCGCGACACGATCTCGATGTCGCCGAAGTGGCGTGAGGCGTGGGAAAGCAGGGACGACGCGAGCAACGGTACTTCCATCATCTGGCCGTAGAGCGGCGACGTCATAAGCGAAGTTCTCTGATGGTGTGATGGCGCTGAAATTGCGCCGGAAGACGCTTCTGCAGGCCCGCAGGCGCGGACTTACAATATCGTTTAACTCAGAGGCGCTCAATATGTCGTTCTCCCCAAGCAATGCCGTGCGCGCGGCGCGCGACGACACGCTTTCCGTGGACGCGCTCACCCGCGCGATCCGCATCGGCGAACCGGGATCGTTCGCCGCGCTCGGTCCCGCATTCCTGACCCGTCTTCCGGCCACGCCAGTGCCCGATCCGTACCTCGTCGCGATATCGCGCGAGATGGCGCAATCGCTCGGCTTCGATGCGGAACTCGCCGCACTCGACGAAAGCGCGGCCTTCGCGGCGTATTTCGCCGGCAATCCCACCCGCGACTGGCCCGCCGATGCGCTGCCCTACGCGGCCGTCTATTCGGGCCATCAGTTCGGCGTCTGGGCCGGCCAGCTCGGCGACGGACGGGCGCTGACGCTCGGCGAATCGACGCATGGCGGCGCGCGCGTGGAAATCCAGCTCAAGGGCGCGGGACGCACGCCCTACTCGCGCATGGGCGACGGCCGCGCCGTGCTGCGCTCGTCGATCCGCGAATTTCTCTGTTCCGAGGCGATGCATCATCTCGGCATTCCGACGACGCGTGCGCTCGCCATCGTCGGGTCGGACTTGCCGGTGCGGCGCGAAAGCATCGAGACGGCGGCCATCGTGACGCGCGTCGCGCCGAGCTTCGTGCGCTTCGGGCACTTCGAGCATTTCTATTCGAACGATCGCATCGACGATTTGCGCGCGCTGGCGGATCACGTCATCGACCGCTTCTATCCGCAGTGCCGCGAGGCCGACGATCCCTATCTCGCGCTGCTCGACGAATGCGTGCGCAACACCGCCGATCTGATGGCCGAATGGCAAGGCGTCGGCTTCTGCCACGGCGTGATGAACACCGACAACATGTCGATTCTCGGTCTGACGATCGATTACGGCCCGTTCGGTTTCATCGACGGCTTTAACGCGCACCATGTCTGCAATCATTCGGATACGCAGGGCCGCTATTCGTATAGCCGGCAGCCGCAGGTCGCGTACTGGAATCTGTTCTGTCTCGCGCAGGCGCTGGTGCCGCTGTTCGGCGACAACCTGCCGGAAGAAGGCCGTTCGGAGCGTGTCGTCAAGGAAGCGCAAAAGGTCATGGAGCACTACAAGGCGCGCTTTTCTCCCGCGCTGGAAGCCAAAATGCGCGCGAAGCTCGGTCTCGACATCGCGCGCGAGGAAGACGTCGCGCTCGCCAATAGCCTGTTCGAAGTCATGCACGCCAATCGCGCGGATTTCACGCTGACGTTCCGCCATCTCGCGAAAATTTCCCGCGCCGATGCCAGCCGGGACGCGCCTGTACGCGATCTGTTCCTTGATCGCGCCGCGTTCGATGGCTGGGTCGCGCAATATCGCGCCCGGCTCGCCCACGAAACCCGCGACGACGCCGCGCGCGCCGAAGCGATGAATCGCGTGAATCCGAAGTACGTGCTGCGCAATCACCTGGCCGAACAGGCGATTCGTCAAGCGTCGGAAAAGGATTTTTCGCAAGTGGCGCGTCTGCTGGACGTGCTGCGCCATCCCTATGACGAACAGCCGCACTACGAAGCCTATGCCGGTCTGCCGCCCGACTGGGCCGGCGATCTGGAAGTGAGTTGTTCTTCGTAGCATCGTCCCCAACTACATGGCCTTCCCCGGCCGCACGAATCTCACGAACCGCAGGAGAGGATCGACATGAAAAGAGACGACACCGCCAACACCACGGCTTATCCGCTGCAGAAGGACGACGCCACCTATCGTCAGGAACTGGACGACATGCAATATCAGGTGACGCGTCACGCCATGACGGAGCGGCCATTTACGGGCAAATTCTGGGATCACACCGATCGCGGCGTCTACGACTGCGTGTGCTGCGGCACGCCGCTGTTCGAGTCGGACACGAAGTTCGACGCCGGTTGCGGCTGGCCGAGCTACTTCAAGCCGATCAACGGCGAAGTCATTCAGGAAAAGACCGACCGCTCGCACGGCATGCTGCGCATCGAGGTGGTGTGCAAGAACTGCGGCGCGCATCTGGGTCACGTTTTCGAGGATGGTCCCGCGCCGACCGGCCTGCGCTATTGCATCAACTCGGCTGCGCTACAATTCGAACCCAAGTAAGCGCGCGCCAGGGTGCGCCGCGCGTGAATTGTTTCGCGCGCGTGCCTGACGTCATACCAAACGCCCGCTTTTGTTTCGGCGGGCGTTTCTTCATGTTTCCGTCACGATCCCGACCGCGCTGCAGCCTTCCGTGTCTATCTCGTTGCCACGCCAATGAAATTTCTGTTCGATCTCTTCCCGATCATTCTCTTTTTTGTCGCTTTCAAGATCTGGGGCATTTACACCGCGACCGGCGTCGCCATCGCCGCGACGCTCGTGCAGATCGCCTGGGTCGCGTTCCGTCACCGCAAGGTCGATCCGATGCTGTGGGTCAACCTCGGCGTGGTCGTCGTGTTCGGCGGCGCGACGCTCGTGCTGCATAACGACACCTTCATCAAATGGAAGCCGACCGCGCTCTACTGGCTGTTCGCGGGGGCGCTGATCATCGCGCAAATCGGTTTCCGCAAAAATCTGATCGAAGCGATGATGGGCAAGCAGATCGTCCTGCCGCATCGCGTGTGGGGACAATTGAACGTGGCGTGGGCCGTGTTTTTCGCGCTGCTCGGCATCGTGAATCTGTTCGTCGCGTATCACTTCACCACCGATCAATGGGTGAACTTCAAGCTGTTCGGCGCGACCGGCGGCCTCGTGCTGTTTATCCTTGCGCAGAGCCTGTGGCTGGCCAAATACATGAAGGAGGACGGCCAATGAGTTTCGACTTCATGGCGGCCAGCGCGCAGGAGAAAATCGCGCATCTGGAAACGAAGCTGAACGCGGCGCTCGCGCCCACTTCCGTGCATATCGAGGACGATAGCGCCGCGCACGCCGGCCACGCCGGTGCGGCGTCCGGCAGTCACTATACGGTGACGATCGTCGCGGACGGCTTTGCCGGCAAGCCCCGCGTGGCGCGCCATCGGCTGGTGTATGATGCGCTGGCCGATGAAATGCGGCGTGGCGTGCATGCACTCGCCATCAAGACGTACACGCCGCAGGAGTTCGCCGAACTATTCCAATAACACGCGACTCTCAGGAATCTTTTCAATCGGCATTTGCCGCTTACAACCCGCCTCACGCAGGCGTCTCGTTGCTC
The DNA here is from genome assembly GCF_001189365.1 of Candidatus Burkholderia verschuerenii. Lineage (GTDB taxonomy): Bacteria > Pseudomonadota > Gammaproteobacteria > Burkholderiales > Burkholderiaceae > Caballeronia > Caballeronia verschuerenii. The sequence continues at coordinate 5,632 of NZ_LFJJ01000103.1, forward strand.
AGTTAGGAACCTCCGATGACTTTGAAAAAAACCCGCGTCTGGGTCTTGCTTGCTGCATTCGCGGCGGCCCCCGCGTTTGCGCAAAACATCGCCGTCGTCAACGGCACGCCGATTCCCACGTCGCGGGCCGATGCCCTCGTGAAGCAACTCGTCGCACAAGGTCAGCAGGATTCGCCGCAGTTGCAGCAGGCGGTGCGCGAAGAACTCGTCAATCGCGAAATCCTGATGCAGGAAGCCGCGCGCGAAGGCATCGCCAACAAGCCCGACGTGAAGGCGCAGATCGCCGTCGCGCAACAGACGGTTGTGCTGCGCGCGCTGATCGAAAACTTCGTGAAGTCGCATCCGGTCACGGACGCCGAAGTGAAGGCGCGTTACGACGAACTCGTCAAGCAGAACGGCGGCGGCAAGGAACTGCATCTGCATCACATCCTCGTGGATAACGAGCAGCAGGCCAAGGACCTGATCGCGAAGATCAAGGGCGGCGCGAGCTTCGAGGATCTGGCCAAGCAATATTCGAAGGACCCGGGATCGGGCAAGAATGGCGGCGATCTCGACTGGTCGTCGCCGTCGGCGTACGTGCCGGAATTCGGCGCGGCGGCCGCCAAGCTCAAGAAGGGCGAAGTCACGCCGGAGCCGGTCAAGACGCAATTCGGCTGGCATATCATCCGGATGGACGATAGCCGCGAAGTCGCGCCGCCGCCGCTGGATCAGGTGAAGGCGCAGATTTCGCAGCAGATTCAGCAGGAAAAGCTGCAAGCGTTCGAAGAAGAACTGAAGAAGAAAGCGGTGATCAAGTAACGCGTTTTTCTTTCGCGCGTTGAGCGTAACGAAGCCGCCCTCGGGTGGCTTCGTCGTTTCTAGACGCGCGTCATTGCAGCGTAAGCTTCGGGCGCATATTGAGCCCCGCCCGCGCCAGCTTCGGCAGTTCGCGATTCTGCGCGACGCTGACGAATCCCGCCCAGTCGCTGGCGAGCGCGGCCTTGTCGACCTTGTCGGTCACGCCGAGCTGATACGTCTCGCCATCGCGATACGGTCGCTCCCACGCCGCCCGATGCCACGCCCGCTCCGCCAGCGCCAGCAAGCGCGGATACGCCATGTACTCGAACTGCTGATCGTTGCGCATGACTTCGGCCCACGCCTGCCCCTGAATGCCTTCAATATGCGGCGCGGCGCCCGCGCTCGTGACGGCGAACGGCTTGCCGTCGCGATCGCCCATGATCTCGGCGTTTTGCGGCAGATTGTCCGGCGCGAGCGAGAAGGTCTTGAACGCATCGGTGGCGTGCGATCCCCAGTAATAGCCGCGTTCGTGCTGATCGAGCGAATACGGGAAGTCGAAGTACAGATAGTCCGGCAGCACCAGCACGGTCTTGTAACCCTTCCCGCTCAGCGACTGCACGGTATCGGACGCGCCCCAGAAGATCGTGTCCCACATCGTGACCATCATGTTCGACGTCGCGAAATCCGCCGGGCCGCTGGCGTGCTTGATGCCGTCCTGCCACGCCGCCATCGTGCCGATGCCGTTCGCGCTGACGAGCTGACTCACCTGACGCGCGAACATCGATGGCAGTTCGTCGACGGAGGCGGCCTTGCCCGATGCAATCAGCTTCGCGCATTGCGGCGAACGCGCCCAAGGCTGATCTTGCGCGGCGAGATTGACGTGACCACCCTTGCCCGGATCGGTGCCGTCGAGCGCCTGAAAACCCGAACCCAGCAGGATATTCTTCGCTTCGTCGCCGCCGAAATGCCAGATGGACAGCGGCGCGCCGGCTTCGCGATGCATCGCCGCGACTTCGCCGATCACCTTCGATGCAAAGCGCTTCGAGCTATCCATGCACGGATTGAGGAAGCTGCGGCGATCGTAGAACTGCACGGTCGTCGCGTTGGTCGTGTCGGCGGGATCGAGCAGGCGGTAGGCGTTGGCGGCGGCTTCGTTGCCTTGCGCGTGCAGATTCCGGTAACGCGCCTCCATCGACACCACCGCCCCGCGCGCATGGCCCGGCATGTCGATCTCCGGAATGATCTCGACGAACCGGTCCGCCGCGTAGCGCACCAGTGCCACGTAATCCGCGCGCTTCAGATAGCCGCCGCCCGACTGGTTGTTCGGACCGGAGCCGAGTTGCGGCACGAGACAGCGCGTTTCGGTGAGATCGTGGCAACGCTGGCCGCCGATCGCGGTCAGTTCCGGCAAGCCCGGAATCTCGATGCGCCAGCCTTCGTCGTCGGACAGATGCAAATGCAGCCGGTTGAGCTTGTAAGCGCTCATCTGATCGATCAGGCGCTTGATGGTCGCGGGCTAGCGGAAATTGCGCGCGACATCGACATGCATGCCGCGATGCACATAGCGCGGTGCATCCTCGATCGTCATGGCGGGCACCGCGCCGCCGTTCGCGGGCGTCAGCGACAGCAGCGTCTGCACGGCGTAATAGAGACCGGCGGCATCGAACGCGTCGACGCTCGCGCCGTCCGATGCAAGCGTCAGCCGATACCCGCCCGGGGTCGCGATATCCGCCGGCAGCGCCGTGCCGACGATGCGCCCGCTTACATGCAGCGCCGTGCCGTTCAGCCCGAGCGTGGTCGCGCGTGCCTTCAGCGCAATCGTTTGCGCGGACGTCAAACCGCTCGCCGACAGATCGATACCGCCGATCTGCACCGCGCCCTCGCCCTGCGCGGTGCGCAACACGGCGGGCAAGGCGCGCGCTGCGGTCTGCTGCGCTGACGGAAGCGTTGCTTCGGCCTTCGCGCGCAGCACTTGCGCGGGCGTCGAGGCGACAGCGGCCGCATCGTCGCTGATCGGCGGGATGGCGTCGACGTACTGCGTTTCGTCGTCGGTGTCGTTATGCCTCAGCATGACGGGTTGCGCGCCATCGGCGACGACATAGCTGCGCGGCAGCAGATCGCTGTAACGCTGATACCAGTATTCGCCGACGAACGGCACTTCGACGCGCTCGCCCGCGCCCAGCGTGAATGCGCCGGCGTTCGGCGTCAGCGCGTAAAGATCGCCGGTGATGTGACGCCAGCTGATGTCGGGCCGGTCGATCATCAGAATGCGGCGGATGCTGTGCACGTAGAGCGTCCATCCGCCCGCCGCGAGACGCGTGCTGCCGGTGTTCTCCAGAATCAGCTTGCCGCGCGCGAAACTCGCCCAGTCCGCGCCGAGATCGGCGCAGTTCGTGCCGGATTTGGCGGTGTCGTTGGTGTCGATGGCGACGCGCACCATCAGATTGCCGCCAAGCGCGGCCGCGCGCGCCGTGGACGACATGTCGACGCCGTTCGAATCGGAATCGCCGCTGCTGCACGCCACGATAAAGCACGACACCGCCGCAATGACGGCGCCCGCGCCGACGCGTTTCCACATCGAGCGCAACGCGGCTTTCCTGTCTGACGGCAGCTTGCCGGCGCTTTGAGATAAATTTAGCAATTCTAAGTAATGTTGTCATGATTGTTTCACTTCGTCTCCTCCACGGCCGTGTGTGCCGCGCCCGGAGACTATACCCGCAACTTACGAACCGATTATTTTGGGATACGTGACTGGAGGCAAGCGTCCAGATAGAAAAACACCCCGGAGCTCGCGCTGCGGGGTGTCGAAAAACGAGCTTGAGAATCAGCCGAGGAAGCATCGCGCGTTCTGGAACACGCGCAGCCATGGGCTGCCGTCGGTGGTCCAGTCGTCGGGCGTCCAGCTCATCTGTACATTGCGATGCACGCGCTCCATATGCGGCATCAGCACGGTGAAGCGGCCATCCGGCGTCGTCACGGACGTGATGCCCTGCGGCGAGCCGTTCGGGTTGAACGGATACGTCTCCGTCGCCTGACCGCGATGGTCGACATAACGCATGGCGATCAGCGCCTTCGATGCATCGCCCTGCTGCGAAAAGTCAGCAAAGCCTTCGCCGTGCGCGACCGCGACCGGAATGCGCGAGCCTTCCATGCCGGCGAAGAAAATCGACGGCGAGCTTTGCACTTCGACGAGCGAGAAACGCGCTTCGAACTGCTCGGACTTGTTGCGCGTGAACTTCGGCCAGTTTTCCGCGCCGGGAATCATCGAGGCCAAGCTCGACATCATCTGGCAGCCGTTGCAGATGCCGAGCGCGAACGTGTCCGGGCGCGCGAAGAACGCGGCGAACATGTCCGCGAGTTGCGCGTTGAAGCGGATGGTCTTCGCCCAGCCTTCGCCCGCGCCGAGCACGTCGCCGTAGGAGAAACCGCCGCAGGCGACCGCGCCCGCGAAATCAGCGAGCGTCGCGCGGCCTTCGAGCAGATCGCTCATATGGACGTCGTGCGCGTCGAATCCGGCGCGATCGAACGCGTAGGCCGTTTCCAGATGCGAGTTCACGCCCTGCTCGCGCAGGATCGCGACACGCGGGCGCTTGTTCGTGGCAATGAACGGCGCGGCGACGTCTTCGGACGGATCGAAGGTCAGCACCGGCGAAATGCCCGGATCGGCGGCGTCGAGGATCGCGTCGTATTCGGCGTCGGCGCAGGCCGGGTTGTCGCGCAGACGCGCGATGCGCCAGCTCACCTCGCTCCACGCGCGATGCAGTTCCACGCGCGGCGCACCGAAAATCTTCTTCGCGTCGCGATAAATCTCGATATCGCCCGATCCATTCGGCTTGCCGATCACATGCGAGCACGCCGACAGACCGTGTTCGCGCAGCGCGCCGAGCACGGCGTCGCGTTCTTCCGCGCCCACCTGCACGACCGCGCCGAGCTCTTCCGAGAACAGCGCGCGGATCGTGCGGTCGTCGCGACGGCCGCTGGTCTGCTTCGCCCAGTCTTTGGCGTCGCCGTAATCGAATTCGTGGTCCGGATCGAGCGTCAGCATGTCGATGTTCAGCGACACGCCGACGTGACCCGCGAACGCCATTTCGCAGACCGTCGCCCACAGGCCGCCGTCCGAGCGATCGTGATACGCGAGCAGCTTGCCGTCGGCGTTGAGCGACTGAATCGCGGCGAAAAAGCGCTTCAGGTCTTCCGGATCGTCGACGTCCGGTGTCGCGTCGCCGACCTGCTGCGTGACTTGCGCGAGGATGCTGCCGCCCATGCGATTGCGGCCGCGGCCCAGATCGATGGCGATCAGCACGGTGTTGGTGTCGTTCGCCAGTTGCGGCGTGAGATGACGGCGCACGTCTTCGACCGGCGCGAACGCCGAGATGATCAGCGACACCGGCGACACGACTTCCTTCGCCGCACCGCGCGCGTCTTCCCACTTGGTGCGCATCGACAGCGAATCCTTGCCGACCGGAATGCTGATGCCCAGCGCCGGGCACAGTTCCATGCCGATGGCCTTCACCGTGTCGTAGAGCGCGGCGTCTTCGCCGGCGCTGCCGCAGGCGGCCATCCAGTTCGCGGACAGCTTGAGCTTGTTCAGCGATTCGATCGGCGCGGACGCGATGTTGGTCACCGCCTCGCCCACCGCCATGCGGCCGGACGCCGGCGCATCGATGACGGCGAGCGGCGTGCGCTCGGCCATCGTCATGGCTTCGCCGCGGAAGCCGGCGTAGTCCATCGTCGTGACGGCGCAATCGGCGACCGGCACCTGCCACGGACCCACGAACTGATCGCGCGCGGTCGTGCCGCCGACGGAACGATCGCCGATGGTGATGAGGAACGACTTGCTCGCGACGGTCAGATGCTTCAGCACATCGACCGCGACTTCCGACAGCGGCAGGCCGGTGACATCCACAGGCGTGAGCGCGCCGCTTTCACGCTTGACGTCGCGATGCATCTTCGGCGGCTTGCCGAGCAGCACGTCCATCGGCATGTCGACGGGCTCCTGGCCTTCGTTGGCGTCGTCGATCAGCTTCAGCTGACGTTCTTCCGTCGCCACGCCGATGACTGCCGACGGGCAGCGTTCGCGTTCGCAAATGGCCTGGAACGCCGGCAGCGCTTCGGGCGCGATCGCCAGCACGTAACGCTCTTGCGCTTCGTTCGACCAGATTTCGCGCGGCGACAGACCGGTCTCTTCGAGTTGCACCTTGCGCAGTTCGAAGTGCGCGCCCTTGCCCGCGCCATCGACCAGTTCGGGGAACGCGTTCGAAATGCCGCCCGCGCCGACGTCGTGAATCGACAGAATCGGGTTGTGCTCGCCGAGTTGCCAGCACGTATTGATCACTTCCTGCGCGCGACGCTGAATTTCGGGATTGCCGCGCTGCACGGAGTCGAAGTCGAGTTCGGCGGTGTTCGCGCCGGTCGCCATCGACGATGCCGCGCCGCCGCCCATGCCGATGCGCATGCCCGGCCCGCCGATCTGAATCAGCAGCGTGCCCGCCGGCAGATCATTCTTGTGCGTGTGCTGATCCGAAATATTGCCGATGCCGCCCGCGATCATGATCGGCTTGTGATAGCCGCGCACGCGCCCCGCGACGTTCTGCTCGTAAGTGCGGAAATAGCCGCCAAGATTGGGCCGGCCGAACTCGTTGTTGAAGGCCGCCGCGCCGATCGGCCCGTCGATCATGATCTGCAACGGCGACGCGATGCGGTCCGGGCGTCCGTACGGCGCGTGCGTCTCGGACGGATTGCGCGAAGCCAGCGGCACCGCGTTGTCGCGGGCGTTTTCCCATTTTTCGCGGGCATCGGGCAGATCGAGATTCGACACCGTGAAGCCCGCGAGACCGGCCTTCGGACGCGCGCCGCGGCCCGTCGCGCCTTCGTCGCGGATTTCGCCGCCGGAGCCGGTCGCCGCGCCCGCGAACGGCGAAATGGCCGTCGGGTGATTGTGCGTTTCGACCTTCATCAGCGTGTGCGTCAGTTCCTCGTGACGCGCGTACTGCTCGTCCTTGCCGCGCGGGAACCAGCGCTCGGCCTTGCCGCCCGCCATGATCGCCGAATTATCCGAATACGCGACGATCGTGCCTTCGTGATTCAGCTTTTCCGTGTTGCGGATCATCGCGAACAGCGACATGTCCTGCTTCTCGCCGTCGATGGTCCATTCGCCGTTGAAGATCTTGTGGCGGCAGTGCTCGCTGTTGGCCTGCGCGAACATCATCAGTTCGACGTCGGTCGGATTGCGCTTCAGGCCTTCGAACGCGTTCACCAGATAGACGATTTCGTCTTCCGCCAGCGCCAGCCCCAGTTCCGCGTTGGCCACTTCCAGCGCGCGCCGTCCTTCGCCGATGATGTCCACCGTCGCGAGCGGCCGGGCGGGCAGTTCGTCGAACAGATGACGCGCTTCGTCGCGCGACTTCGCGACGTTTTCCGTCATGCGGTCGTGCAGCGCCGCCGCGACGGCCGCGCGCGCTTCGTCGGACAGCGCTTTCTTGCCGCCGAGCAGACCGCTTTTCATGATCACCGAATACTCGACGCCGCGCTCGATGCGCCGCACCGTCGTCAGTCCGCAGTGATGCGCGATATCGGTCGCCTTGCTCGCCCACGGCGACACCGTGCCGAAACGCGGCACCACCATGAAGTTTTCGACGTGGCCGCGTTCCTTCTGCGTCTCGAACGGCGCGCCGTAATGCATCAGCGCGTCGATGCGCTTGCTGTCTTCGTCCGTCAAAGGCTCGGACGAGTTAACGAAATGCAGGAATTGACCGCGCACGCCGACGATATTCGCGTCGATGCGGGCGAGCGTGTCGAGCAGGCGGGTTTGACGGAAATCGGAAAGAGCCGAAGCGCCGGGGAAACAGGAGAAGTGGGCCATTGTGACGGTGCGTCGATGACGTCTGTGTGCTGCTTCGGACAAGCCCGGAGCGCCGGGAGCCCGAAAGCGGCGTGAGGCGAAAAGAAGGCCGTGATTATAACCCGGATGCGTCTCGAAATCGGGCGGCCCCGCCCGGCGCGCCTTGGCCGGGAGACGTCTACGCAGACGGCGCGCCGCGTTGCGCATCCCGAAATTATGAGCGGGCAAAACCGGTGCCGGATTCGCGACCCTCAGCCGGCATTTTGGCGCTATCATGGCGCGCTTTGTACGGGTGCGGCTCCGGCGTCGCGCCCGCCGTCTCATCGTCGCGACGCACGGCTTACACAGCTTAAGCCCGCAGCGCGTCGCGTCGTGCACTCTCCCGCCTTCGGGCACACATTGTCATGGATGTCATCGTCATCGGCGGAGGAATCGCCGGCATCGCCACTGCGTATCAGCTGCACGCCGCCGGACACGGCGTCTGCGTGGTGGAACGTCACGCGACCGTCGCGCAAGGCGCCACCTACGGTCAGGGCGGCGCGCTCCTGCCCTCCGCGCTCGATGTCTGGTTCGGCCCGACCTTCATGGCGTCGAATCGCGCCAAACAGTGCGGCATGCTGGTCAAGCCCGGTTTCGATTCCGCCGCCCGCGACTTTCTCAGGCAACTCGGCACGCTGCGCGAGCCGGAAGCGTTCGCCGCACAATACGCGCGTTTGCAGCCGCTGATCGAGCTGTCGCGCCGCGCGGTCGACGAAATCGAAACCGGTCTGGAACTGGAATTCGAGCAACGGCGCGGCATGCTGCATCTGTTCCGTCAGACGCGCGAAATGGACGAAGCGCAGCCCGCGCTCGATCTGCTGAAGCGTTTCTCGGTGCCGCATCGGGTGCTGTCGCCGGAACAGTGCATCGCGGCCGAGCCGTCGGTGCCGGACACGCCGGCGTTCGCGGGCGGCGTGCTGCTGCCCGACGAGCGCACCGCGAACTGTCCGCTGTTCACCAAGCAGCTCAAGCAGATGCTCGACGACGGCGGCGTGCAGTTCCGCATGAATCGCGTCGTCGCCGGTTTGCGGCTCGACAGCGCGCGCGCGGCGGTCGAACTGATCGACCCTTACGACGAGAAGGGTCGCGCGAATCTCGAAGTGATGTCGGCCGATGCCATCGTGGTCGCCGCCGGCGTGGAGACGCCCGGGCTGATCGCGGGCGTGAAAACGACGTCCTCGCTCTATCCGATGCGCATGCACACGCTCACTGCGCCGGTCGCCTACGAGGAGCGCGCGCCGCATCTGACCGTGGTCGATTCGGTCAAGCGCATCACGATGACGCGCGTCAACCAGCGTCTGCGGATCGCGGGCGCGGGCGTGTTCCTGAGCGCCGCCAAGGCCGACAAGCCGCTGGACGCGACGCTGTCGCGCCGTGCGCTCGATCTGCTCGGTCAGGGCACGCACGACTGGATTCCGGGCGCGGCGCGCGTCTCGGCGGCGCGCGCGTGGGATGCGCTGCGTCTGCTCTCCGCCGATGGCCTGCCGGTGGTCGGCGCGACGCGTCATCCGCGTCTGTACGTCAACGCCGCGCACGGTCCGGCGGGATGGGGCCTCGCCTGCGGCTCTGCTAAAGTGATCGCGGATCTCGTCTCCGGCGCGACGCCCGACGTGCCCGCCGATACGCTCGCGGCCGTGAGCATCGACCGGTTCTGATTGCGCATGGCATGAATGCTGCGCCGCGCGTTGATCCCTCCACCGCACGCAGCTTCGACAGCTTTGACAAGCGAGCCATGACCGCGCTTCAGACTTCGCCCTACTTTTCCCCGCACGATGACACCCTCGCGCTGCTGACGCTCGCCGAATTGCGCGCGCTCGAAGCGCGTGCCGCCGCCGCGCTGCCGCCGCATACGCTGATGGCGCGCGCGGGTGACGCCGCCGCGCAATGTCTGCTCGATGCGCTCGAGCGCGATCCCGACAGCCGCGCGCAGCCCGTCTGGATCGCGACGGGCCCCGGCAACAACGGCGGCGACGCGCTCGTGATGGCGGAGCGCCTGCATCGCGCGGGCGTGACGGTGACGGTTTGCATGCCCGCCGAAGTCAAACCCGACGATGCGCGCTGGGCGCTCGAACTCGCGCGCGCGGCGGGCGTGGCGATCGAAAGCGAACCGGGAACATCGCTGGACGCCTACGGCTGGCTTGTCGACGGCATGTTCGGCATCGGCCTGACGCGGCCGCTGGACGGCGTGTTCGCGCGCATGGCGGCATCGATGACGTGTCGCGCGCGCGCGTCCGGACGCGTGCTGGCGCTCGATGTGCCGAGCGGTCTCAACAGCGATACCGGCGCGCCCGTCGCCGATGGCGAAGCCGTCCGCGCAACCGACACGATCACCTTCATCGGCGCGAAGCCGGGACATTACACCGCGCTGGGCCGCGATCTGTGCGGCCGATTGTATGTCGCGACGATCGGCGTCGAGCCGCCGGGCGCGCCGTCGATCGCGCTCAATGCGCCCACCCTCTTCGCCGAGCTGTTTCCGCCGCGCGACAACGGCACCAACAAGGGCACGTTCGGCACGCTCGCGATCATCGGCGGCGATACCGGCATGTGCGGCGCGCCAGTGCTCGCCGCGCGCATGGCACTGTACGGCGGCGCGGGCAAGGTCAACGTCGCGTTTCTGGGCGAAGGCTTTCCGCCTTACGATCCGCCTCATCCCGAACTGATGCTGCATCGCGTCGACGATTTCGCGCTCGACAAAATGGATGCGTTCGCGATCGGCTGCGGCATGGGCCAAAGCGATCGCGCGAAAAAAGTGTTCGCCGACGCGCTCAATCTCGACGTGCCGAAACTGCTCGACGCCGACGCGCTCAATCTCGTCGCCGCCGACGACGCGCTCGCCGCCATCGTCGCGCAGCGCGGCGCGAAAGGCGATCCGTGCATCCTGACGCCGCATCCGCTGGAAGCGGCGCGTCTGCTGCAATCGGATGCGAAGAGCGTGCAGGCGGATCGTCTGCAAGCCGCGCGTCAGCTTGCCGCGCGCTACGGCGCGATCGCCGTGCTCAAGGGCTCGGGCACGATCGTCGCCGCGCCCGACGGACGCGTCGCGATCAATCCGACCGGCAATGCGGGACTCGCGACCGGCGGCACCGGCGACGTGCTCGGCGGATTGATCGGAGCATTGCTCGCGCAGAACCTGCCCGCCTACGAAGCCGCGCTCGCGGGCGTCTGGCTGCACGGGCTCGCGGCGCAAAGCCTGAGCGACGACGGCATCGGGCCGGCGGGGCTGACGGCCGGCGAACTCGCGCCCCGCGTGCGCAGTCTGATCAATCGCCGCTTCTATGCACGGTGACGTCTTCCAAGCATCAGACCGTGCATCGTCGCTATACTCTTTTCGATTCGGGCATCCGCGGCGGTCGGTCGCGTTCACCAGTTGTAAGACGCAAGCCGAGCCGAACCGCATCCGCACGAACGTTTTCCACTGTCACCTCAGACTAACGGACCGCTCATGACCCAACCCTCGACGCTCGATTCGCTTCCTGCCTGGTCGGCGCTCCAGTCGCATTACGAAGCCATCTCCAACGAGCGTATGCGCGACTGGTTCGCGCCGCAAAACGATACCGCGCCGACGCGCGCCGAACGCCTGACCTTCGAAGGCGGCGGCCTCACCATCGATTTCTCGAAGAACCGCATCACCGACGCGACGCTCAAGCTGCTCATCGAACTCGCCGAGCAGGCGGGCGTGACCAAGCGCCGCGACGCCATGTTTCAGTGCGATTTCGTCAACATCACCGAGCATCGCGCAGCGCTGCATACCGCATTGCGCGCGCAGTCGCCTACCGCGCCTTTCTACGGGCAAGTGCAGGCCGAGAAAGCCAAGATGGCCGCGTTCGCCGACAAGGTGCGCGACGGTTCCTGGACCGGCCACACCGGCAAGCGCATTCGCCATGTGGTGAATATCGGTATCGGCGGGTCGGACCTCGGGCCGAAGATGGTCGTGCATGCGCTGCATCATCTGGCATCGAAGGAACTCGACACGCATTTCGTCTCGAACGTCGACGGCGCGGATCTGTGGAACGTGCTGCAACAAGTCGATGCCGAAGAGACGCTCGCCATCATCGTGTCGAAGACTTTCACGACGCTCGAAACCATGACCAACGCGCACTCCATGCGCGACTGGTTCCTCAAGGCGGGCTGTCCGGAAGATCAGCTGTCGAAGCATTTCGTCGGCGTATCGGCGAATCCGGTCGAAGTGACGAAGTTCGGCATCGCGAAGGAAAATATCTTCGAGATGTGGGACTGGGTCGGCGGGCGTTATTCGCTGTGGTCGGCGGTCGGGCTGTCGATCATGATCGCCGTCGGGCCGAAAAACTTCGACCTGCTGCTGCAAGGCGCGGCGACGATGGACGAGCATTTCCACGACGCGCCGCTCGACAAGAACCTGCCCGTGCTGATGGGCATGGTCGGCATCTGGTATCGCAACTTCTTCGGCTCGCAGAGCGATCTGATCGCGCCGTATTCGCAGGCGCTGAGTCTGTTGTCGTCGTATCTTCAGCAACTGGAGATGGAGAGCAACGGCAAGTCGGCGACGCTCGACGGCGGCATGGTCGACTATCCGACTGCCGCGGTGATCTGGGGCGAACCGGGCACAAACGGCCAGCACGCGTTCTTCCAGATGCTGCATCAAGGGCCGACGATCATCCCGATCGACTTCATCGCGGTCATGACGCCGGAGCATCCGCTGGTCGATCATCACGCGAAGCTGCTGGCGAACTGCTTCGCGCAAAGCGAAGCGCTGATGCTCGGCCGCACGCTCGAGGAAGCGAAGAAGATCGCGGGTCCGGGCAAGGAAGAACTCGCGACGCATCTGAGCTTCCCCGGCAATCGTCCGACCACCACCATCATGCTCGATGCGCTCACGCCGCAGACGCTGGGCGCGCTGATCGCGCTGTACGAGCACAAGGTGCTGGTGCAGGGAACGGTGTGGAACATCAACTCGTTCGATCAGTGGGGCGTGGAGCTCGGCAAGATTCTCGGCAAGGTCGTGGAAGCGGATATCACCGCCGATGCAGCCGATCCGAAGAAGCACGATTCCTCGACGTCCGCGTTGATCGAACGTGCGCGCCGCGCTTTGAAGCGTTGATACGCGTGTGACGACGACGCCCGCATCCCGGCGATGCGGGCGTTTTTTGTGCGCCCAGCATGGGCGCACTCTTGCGGGTGCAAGTCGCGCGGCAAGTTGACCACAGCGAGCGAAGTGAAGCGCAACTGCGGAAGGGCGACCGACCGTGGGGAGGAAGCGTGG
>NZ_LFJJ01000104.1 GCF_001189365.1 Candidatus Burkholderia verschuerenii
TTCTTCATCCATGGCCTGATCGGCGCTTTGTCGTCAAGCACTCAAGGTAGGAGCCCGGTGCCTAAATTGGGCACGCCGGGATCTGTGCGGGGGGTGTTCAGTAATGGACATCCCTACCGCAATCGCTCGTGAGCAATGCGCTCAATCTGCTGCAAATCGACAGTAAGTGGCAAACCTTCGTGCTGGGCGTTGCGGTCATCGTCGCCGTGTTCGTCGAGCTGCTTGCCCGAAAGGAGAACCGCGATGAGTGACGTGTCCATCTCGAAGCCGGCGATGCCGAGACGCGTGCCGAAGTGGGTCAAGGAACGCTCGGCGCTGTTCGGTCTCTGCGTGCTGGTGTTCGTCGGCTTTGCGTGCATGCGGCCGGTCATTGCATCGGCGGGGAATGTGCAGAACATCCTCGTGCAGGCGAGCTATCTCGCGATCTTCGCGGCGGCGCAGGCGCTGGTGATCATGACGCGCGGCTTCGATCTGTCGCTGGGCGTGGCCGTATCGCTCATCTCCGTCCTCTCGGCGATGGTGATGCACGCGCACGCCGCCGATCCCGCGACCGCGATCCTGCTCGGTGTGCTCGCCGCCTGCGCGACCGGGGCGATCATCGGCGCCCTCAACGGCGTATGTGTTGCGTTTGCCAAGATGAACCCGTTCGTCGTCACGCTCGGCACGATGAACATGGTTCTCGCGCTCAGCACCACGGTGAGCGGCGGCTTTCCGGTCTCGCCGCTGCCGGCCTCGTTCGTGGCGCTGTCGGGCGCACGGGTGGCGGGCGTGCCGCTGCTCATCGTGATGACGGTGCTGATCGCGATCGGCTTGCAGGTCGTCCTGTCGCGCACGGTGTTCGAACGCTCGATCATCCTGATCGGTGCGAACCGGCGCGCGGCGCGGCTCGCGGGCATCGCGTCGCGCATGCATCTTGGGGGGGCGTATGTGGTGTGCTCGGTGATCGTCGCCATCGGCGCGTTGTTGCTCACCGCACGCACCGGTTCCGGCGAGCCAAATCTGGGCGGCGACCTGACGCTGCAGACCGTCGCGGCGGCCGTGCTGGGCGGCATCCGGCTAAGCGGCGGCGAGGGCGACGTGTTCGCGCCCGTGCTCGGCGCCCTCCTTGTTACTATTCTCTCCAATGGCATGAACCTGATCGGCTTCGACGGCTATCTGCAGCGTCTCGTGCTGGGCGGCGTGATCGTGGCCGCGCTGGCCGTGGACCGTCATCTCGCCACGCGCGGCTGATCGCGCGCGAGCGGCGGCCATCAGGTAATTTCGAATCGACAGTCAAAGGAATGGCAGCAACATGAAAGCATCCGCGCCGGCTTTGAGTCTCGCGGCCGGCAATGAAGCCGAGCCGCGCGAACAGGACGACGACGAGTCGTTTCGACCGTCGTCGCTGAATCAACGCACGTATCACACCTTGCGCGAAGCGATCCTGTCGGGCGGCTTCATGCCCGGCTCGATGCTCAATATCCGTCCCATCGCCGCGATGCTCGGCGTCAGCCCGACGCCCGTGCGCGATGCGTTATCGCGCCTGCAAGCCGACGGCGCGCTCGAGGCGCTACCTAACCGCGCGTTTCGTCTGCCGGTGCCGAGTGTCGAGGAATTTCGCCAGTTGTCGATCATGCGGATTCGCCTGGAGGAGTGCGCGGTGCAGCATGCGGCCGCGCTGATCACGCCCGCCGAGGTGATCAAGGTCTCCGATCTGTACGACGAGATGTCGAGCCTCGTCGACCGGCCGAGCGACGAGTATCTTGCCGCGCATCGACGTTTCCATTTCATGATCTACGATGCGGCGCGCATGCCTTTGCTTCGCGAGGCGATCGAACGGTTGTGGCTCAGAATCGGCCCGCTGATGCACGCGAGCAGCAATCTGGAGGAGCAGCCGCTCGACGACAAGACGCACGCTGAGATCGTGCGCGCGCTCAAGGCCGGCGATCCTTTCGCGGCCACCATCGCGGTGCGCGACGACCTCACGCATACCACCGGGCCGGTGCTCGCATACTTGTCCAGTATCGACAAACGAAACACACCTTCAGAGTAGACGAACGACTCCGCGATCGGGCGGAGTCTGGATTCATCGATAAGGAATCCAAATTTAACGAGTGCCACCGTAAAAGGAACGATTTTCCATGAACAGCACTGCAAGCATGATCAATGGATACGACGAAAGCAACGCGGCGAACGTCGAAGCCTCGACGCGGGAGATGATCGCGCAGCGCAACGCGTTGCTCGGGCCGTGCTACAAGCTCTTCTACGAGAATCCGGTGCGCTTCGTGCGTGCCGAAGGCGTCCATCTTTACGACGAACAAGGGCGGCCTTACCTCGATGTCTACAACAACGTGCCGGTCGTCTGGCATTGTCATCCGCGTGTGGTCGAAGCAATCGCGCGTCAGGCATCGACGCTGAATACGCACACGCGTTATCTGACCGACGAGGTGCTGACTTACGCCAAAGCCCTGCTGGATACGTTTCCGAATGAACTCGGCCACGTCATGTTCACCTGCACGGGCAGCGAGGCCAACGATCTCGCGATGCGCATCGCGCGGTTTCATACGGGCGGCACGGGCTTTATCGTCAGCAGTTATGCGTATCACGGCATCACGCAGGCGACGGCGGAAATTTCGCCATCGCTCGGCACCCATCAGCCGCTGGGCCGCGATATTCGCAGCGTGCCGGCGCCGGATACATACCGGCAGGGAAGCGAAAACGTGGACGAGCGGTTCGCCGCCGGCGTCGAAGCCGCGATCGCCAACATGCAGCGTCACGGCATCCGCTTCGCGGGTCTGATCGTCGATACGGGGTTTTCGTCGGACGGACTGCAGTTGAATCCGACAGGCTTTCTGAAGCAGGCCGTAGATGTGGTGCACGCGGCGGGTGGCCTCTTCATCGCCGATGAAGTCCAACCGGGTTTCGCCCGGCTCGGCGAAAGCATGTGGGGCTTCTCGCGTCACGGCGTCGTCCCCGATCTCGTCACGATGGGCAAGCCCATGGGCAACGGCCTGCCGATCGCCGCGATCGTGGTCAAACCCGAACTGGTGCGCGAATTCGGCAAGTCGGTGCGGTACTTCAACACGTTCGGCGGCAACTCGGTGTGCATCGCGGCCGCCAACGCCGTGCTCGACGTGATCCGCGACGAAGATCTTCTGACGAACTCACGGCAAGTCGGCGCGTATCTGCGCGAGTCGCTCGCTCAGGAACTCGAGGGTATCGATTGCATCGGCGACGTGCGAGGTTCAGGGTTGTTCGTCGGCGTGGAATTCGTCAAGGACCGCGCCAGCAAGCTGCCCGATTCGGGCGCCGCGTTGCGAGTGGTGAATGCGTTGCGGGAAAAGCGTGTGTTGATCAGCGCATCGGGCGCGGCCGCCAATGTGCTCAAGATTCGGCCCCCGCTGCCTTTCTCGAAGCAGAACGTAGACGAGTTCATGGAGGTTTTCAAAGAGGTATTGCCTGAGGTTCGCTGAACCAGAACGCGCAGCGTCGGCGTCGAAAACTTGTGCGCCTTCGCGCGCTTTTCGCATTGCCTTTGGAGCTTGGGAATGGTCGACAAGATGTACCCGGACGTGCAACTGTTTATAGATGGCGAGTGGTGTGCGGCGTTTGAAGGCAAAACGCTGAATGTCGTCAGTCCCGCATCGGGCGAAGTAATCGGAACCGTAGCTCGGGCACATGTGAGCGATCTCGAGCGCGCCGTGCAAGCGTCGGTCAAGGGCTTCTCGGCGTGGCGTTCGATTCCCGCCCTTGAACGCGCGATGGTCATGCGCAAGGCAGCTTCTCTCGTTCGCGAGCGCGCAGACTCGATTGCTCGCCTGATGACTCAGGAGCATGGCAAGCCGCTCGCCGAGGCGAAGATCGAGGTGTTGTCTGCAGCGGACATCATCGAATGGTTCGCGGACGAGGGGCGTCGCATTTACGGCCGCCTGGTCCCGCCGCGCAATATGAACGCGCAACAATCGGTGATCAAGGAACCCGTCGGCCCAGTTGCAGCGTTCACGCCGTGGAATTTCCCCGTGAATCAGGTCGTGCGCAAGCTCTCGGCAGCGCTTGCATCCGGTTGTTCGTTTATCGTTAAAGCGCCCGAGGAAACGCCTGCCTCGCCTGCGGAATTAGTGCGCGCATTCGCGGATGCGGGCGTGCCGAACGGCGTACTGGGGCTGGTCTTCGGCGACCCGTCCGAAGTATCGCGCTACCTGATTTCCCATCCGGCGATACGCAAGGTGACATTCACCGGCTCGATTGCCGTGGGAAAGCAACTCGCGGCGATGGCAGGTCGACACATGAAGCGCGCGACGATGGAACTGGGCGGCCACGCGCCGTTATCGTCGCCGAAGACGCGGACGTCGAATTGGCGGTCAAGGCGTCCGCTGCGGCGAAATTTCGAAATGCCTGTCAGGTATGCATCTCACCGACGCGTTTTCTCGTCCACAACAGTCTGCGCGCGGAATTTGCGAAGGCGATGGTTGGATACGCCGAGAGTTTGACAGTCGGAGATGGTCTCGTGTCAGGCACGACGCTTGGCCCGCTTACAAATCCTCGCCGCGTGACCGCCATGACGAGCCTTGTTGCTAACGCTTGCAAAACCGTGGCGAAAGTGGCGGCGGGAAGCGAGCGCATCGGCAACTTCGGCAATTTTTTTGCTCCGACCGTGCTGACCGACGTGCCGCTGGATGCCGACGTATTCAACGAAGAGCCGTTTGGTCCCGTCGCTGCCATTCGCGGTTTCGACAAACTGGAAGATGCAATAGCGGAGGCGAATCGGCTTCCGTATGGCCTAGCCGCGTATGCATTCACATCGGTGTTCAAGACGGTGCATATGTTGTCGCAGTCGCTGGAAGTCGGCATGCTGTGGATCAACCAGCCGGCGACTCCGTGGGCTGAAATGCCATTTGGTGGCGTGAAGGATTCGGGGTACGGATCGGAGGGTGGGCCTGAGGCTCTGGACGCGTATCTGGTTACGAAGTCGGTCACGGTCATGGTCAGTTAGTGCCATGCGGTGACGATTCGTAATTGATGCGTCGATCTGGCAGTTGTGCGTGCGTTGGATGACCCTCTCACTTCTATAGAAAATCTTCGGTTCGCTCAGGCATGAACGGCGGGTTGGGGCGCATTGATGCATTCGCTGGCGGGTAGTGTGCAGAATGATGTGCAAAAACGCTGAGGCGGCAGGAGCGCAGAGGCAGGGGTGGCCGTGGTGTAAGTTGATGAATGTCCAGTTCGTCAACCTGCCCTCGGGAGGGCTTACGCCATGGC
>NZ_LFJJ01000011.1 GCF_001189365.1 Candidatus Burkholderia verschuerenii
CGGCGAAGTTCCAAACTCCCAGGAAACCATTCAGATCAATATTGCTTCTGGGAGTTCTGGGAAACACGATCTTCCGGCGGCCCCTTGCCACCCTTGACTTCGACTAATTCTGAAGGGCCGACTACCTCACCTTTGTCTCCATCGTGTCTGCCTTCGGGCCGCTCTTAAATGTGAACATGACCTAGCGCAACGGCGGCGCTTATGCATTCATGAGCGAAAGCTGCGATGCTCATGATTCATTCATCACGGACGACGATATGGACGAGCACGGAATCCGCGCACTGGAAGAGCGTTTGAAGCAGGCAATGATGAAATCGGACGTCGATGCGCTCGACGCGCTGCTCGCCGACGATCTCAGCTTCGTCGACGCCACGGGCAAGGTCTGGAGCAAGGCCGACGACCTGAACGGCCATCGTTATGGCATGCAGCGCATCGAATGGCTGGATGTCGAGGAGCAGGGGATTCGTCTGTATGAAACGTTTGCGGTGACGGTCACGCGCGTGGCGATCGCCGGCACCTTCGCGGGCGCGCCGTTCGCGGGCAGCTTGCGCTACACGCGAACGTGGGGAGAGGTCGAAGGAACGTGGAAGGTGGTGGCCGCGCAATGCGGCCTGGTGGCATTCTGACGCGGCCTTAAGCCGACAGCAGCGACCCCGTGCGATAGGCCTTCGCGCCCGCGATGCGCGCTACTTCCAGACCGGCCGTCGCGAAGCGCGTGATATGCCGTGCGTACATCACGCCCGAGGTCGTGCAGGTGAGCGTGGTGACGGTATCGCTCAGCGGATCGACGACATCGGCGATGGCGGTGCCCGCTTCGATATAAGCGCCGACCTGCGCGCGAAACACCAGCACTCCCGAGGCCGGCGCGACGATCGGCTCCGCGCCCGCCAGCGGCGTCGCGGGAAATTCGAGCGGCGGCTGCTCGGGCACGGGCGCGTCGATCACGCCGCGATGAATCAGATAGTTGACGATGGCCTGCGCGTCCTTCTCCGCGAGTTCGTAGGAGACGTCGTGCTGGCTGCGCAATTCCACCGTGACGGAGATGCCGCCGTTCGGAATCGGAAAGCGCTCGCCGAACTTCTGGCGCAGATCGGACCAGCAGAAGCTGTGAATCTCGTCGAACGGATTGCCGACCGAATTCAGCGCCAGCAGCGACGCCTTCGCATCGAGATAGCGCGCGAGCGGTTCGACTTCGCTCCAGATATCCGGATTCGCGTACAGATGCAGCGCGGCATCCAGATCGCAATGCAGATCGAGCACGACGTCGGCGTTGTAGGAGAGCTTTTGCAGCGCGAGGCGCAGCGATTCGAGTTCGGTCTGCGGCGTCTGCTCGTCGAGCGCTTCTTTCATCGTGGCGCGCACGGCGGCGCGATTGGCGTCGGCGTCGCGGCCCAGACGCGCCTCGATGCGCGGCGCGATCAGCGCGGCCAGATCGTAGAAATTGCGGTTGAAGTTGTGGCCGCTGTTGGTCTCGAAACGACCCATCAGCGTGCCGTGCAGATTCTGGTTCAGGCCGATCGGATTCGGCACCGGCACGATCACCACTTCGCCGCGCAGCTTGCCCGCGGCTTCCAGTTCGGCGAGATGGCGACGCAGCCGCCACGCGACCAGCATGCCGGGCAGTTCGTTGGCGTGCAGCGAGGACTGGATATAGATCTTCTGGCCGCCGCCGGGGCCATAGTGAAAGCTGCTGACGGTGCGGGTCGTGCCGAGCGTCGGCGAGATCAGAGGATGAGTGTTGGTTTGCATGTTCGTCGCGCGCATTCGGGTGCGCGGTGTTGCTGGACAGGAGATCGGAAGGACCGTGCGCCGCGCTGTCTCCTTGCGCCGTCGCCGTCCCAAACGATCGATCTTAGCCGAAAAACGCCACGCGGGACGTGGCCCCGGAAAAGCAAACGGGCTCCGCACCCTTCGGCACGGAGCCCGTTCGACAGAAGACGAGCGGCTTAGCTGCCGTACACGTCGAAGTCGAAGTACTTCTTCTCGAGCTTCTTGTACGTGCCGTCCTTGATGATTTCGGCGATGGCCTTGTCGATCTTGGTCTTCAGCTCGGTATCGTCCTTGCGCAGACCGATGCCCGCGCCGTTGCCGAGCGTCTTCGGATCGTCGATATCCTTGCCGGCGAAGTCGTAGCCCGCGCCGCGCGGCGTCTTCAGGAAGCCGATTTCAGCCTGCACCGCGTCTTGCAGCGCTGCGTCCAGACGGCCGGCCAGCAGGTCGGCGTAGACCTGGTCCTGATTCTGGTACGGCGTGACCGTCACGCCCTTCGGCGCCCAGTAGGTCTTGGCGTAGGTTTCCTGAATCGTGCCTTGTTCGACGCCGACATTCTTGCCCTTCAGGCTGTCGGCCGTCGGCAGGATGCCGCTGCCCTTCTTGGCGACCAGACGCGTCGGCGTGTTGAACAGCTTGCTGGAGAAGGCGATCTGTTCGGCGCGTTGCGGGGTCATCGACATCGACGACAGCACGCCGTCGAATTTCTTCGCCTTGAGCGCGGGGATCATGCCGTCGAAGTCGTTTTCCACCCACACGCACTTGGCTTTCAGGCGCGCGCAGATTTCATTGCCGAGATCGATATCGAAACCGACCAGCTTGCCGTCGGAACCTTTCGATTCGAACGGGGGATAGCTGGCGTCGACACCGAAGCGGATCGTCGAATAGTCCTTCGCTTGCGCGGACGTGACGGCGGTGAGCGACGTGGCGGCGAGGAGGGACATCGTCAGTGCCGCGAGCAGTTTCTTCACTGTTTTAACTCCAGAAGGTGGTCAGTTCAGCCCGAAGGGTCTCTTCTTCGGGCAACCGGCGCGACGTGACGCGCCGAAGTTGGCATTCCGCGGATCGTGTCCGGCAGAATCGGCAGAAGGTTACCAAGCCAAAAATGTTGGGCACCTAGTAAAAGCCCCGATAGCCACGGCTTTTTAGAGCAAACCTTCGTTTTCTCGACAAGGGAATATATCCAAATGCGCGTCGATCGCCCGCCGAATTGCTCAATGCTTGCGCAAAGGATGATCCTTCAGCAGCCACGACAGCCCGAACGCGATCAGCGCGAAGCTTGCCGCAACCAGGTAGACCGTGTGCATCGAGCCGGCGAAGGCGTGCAGATAGTCGTTGCGCAGCGCGGCCGGCAGATGCGCCACCGTCTGCGGTCCGAGCGAGCGCGGCATCGCGGCGCCGGGCGGCATCAGCGTTTCGAGACGCGCGCGCAGGCTGTTGGAGAAGATCGCGCCGAAGGCCGCCACGCCCACCGATCCGCCGATCGAACGGAACAGCGTCGCGCTGGACGTGCCCACGCCGATCAGCCGGAATTCGACGACGTTCTGCACCGCGAGCACCAGCACCTGCATCACCATGCCGAGACCGAGGCCGAGAATCGCCATGTAGGCCTGCATGACGAGCAGCGGCGTGTCGAGTTCGAGCGTGGATAACAACAGCATCGCGACGGTGACGAGTGCGGTGCCCGCGATCGGAAAGAAGCGATATTTGCCGATCTTGCTGATCACGCGTCCGCTGACGATCGACGACAGCAGCACGCCCGCCATCATCGGCGTGATTTGCAGGCCGGCTTGCGAAGGCGTCGCGCCCTTCACGACTTGCAGATACAGCGGCAGAAACGTGACCGCGCCGAACAGCGCGCAGCCGACGATAAAGCCGATCAGCCCCGCCAGCACGAAAGTGCGCTCGCGAAACAGCGACAGCGGCATGATCGGCTCGGCGGCGAGGCGCCTTCGTAGACGAAGCCGCCTAGGCAGATCAGCCCGAGCGCGAGCGTGCACCACAGCTGCGTCGAACTCCACGGCAGCGTCGAGCCGCCTTCGCTTGTGAACAGGATGATGCAGGTCAGCGCCGCCGCCAGAAAGCCCGCGCCCATGTAGTCGACGCGATGATTCACATGCGCCGTATGCGGCTTGAAGACGAACTGGATGATCGCGAGCGCGACGACGCCGAGCGGCACGTTGATATAAAAAATCCACCGCCACGACAGATGCTCGACCATGAAGCCGCCGAGCAGCGGCCCGACGACCGTCGCCACCCCGAACACGCCGCCGAACAGGCCCTGAAAGCGACCGCGATCGGCGGGCGGGATGACATCGGCGATGGCGGCCATTGTGATGACCATCAGACCGCCGCCGCCGAGCCCTTGCAGCGCGCGCAGGGCGATGAGTTGCGTCATGTTCTGCGCGACGCCGCAGAGGATCGAGCCGGCGAGAAAGATCAGGATCGACGCTTGCAGCACGAGCTTGCGCCCGAACTGATCGCCGAACTTGCCGTACAGCGGCACGACGATGGTCGAACTGAGCAGATACGACGTGACGACCCACGACAGATTCTCGAGCCCGCCGAGATCGCCGACGATGGTCGGCAACGCGGTGGACACGATGGTCTGGTCGAGCGCGCCCAACAGCATGACGAGCATGAGGGCGGCGAACAGCAGCCAGAGCGGCTGTTTGGCCGATTCCGCGCCGGGGACGGCGGATTGGTGCAGAGTAGTCATGGTGACAGCAGACAATAACAAGGGAGACGTCGTGGATCGAACCGGAGCTGAGCGTCGAATCGGGCATCGATCGGGATCGACGATCTGTCCCGATTGATATTAATTAATATAAAAATTAATATAGTCGACGATAGAACGCAAGTCAATGAAGACATGAGAGACGATGCAATCGATACGGAGCCGGCTTCGCCCAAAAAGCCCGGCCGACGGCCCGGACGCCCGAGCGGCGGTCACGGCGCGGATGCCCGCGAGCATCTGCTGAACATCGCGCTGGAGCTGTTTGCGCGGCAGGGAATTGGCGAGACGACGCTCGGCGCGATCGCGCGCGAGGCGGGCGTGACGCCGGCG
This sequence comes from Candidatus Burkholderia verschuerenii, assembly GCF_001189365.1. GTDB lineage: Bacteria > Pseudomonadota > Gammaproteobacteria > Burkholderiales > Burkholderiaceae > Caballeronia > Caballeronia verschuerenii. Next base: position 4,838 of record NZ_LFJJ01000011.1, read on the forward strand.
ATGGTCCACTACTACTTCAAGACGCGCGAACAGTTGCTGGACATGCTGATCGATGAACGTTTCGCGCCTTTGCGGACCGAGCTCGCACGCATTTTCAGCGATCCCGACGCCGAACCCGCGGACACACTGCGCGCTTTCGTCGAAGCGCTGGCCGCGACGGTGGACCGGCATCCGTGGTTCGCGGCCTTGTGGGTGCGCGAGGTGATCAGCGAGGGCGGGCTGCTGCGTCAGCGCATGGCGGCACGCTTCGGCGAAGGGAACAAGGATCGCGCGGTCGAGCGGATCGCGGCATGGCAGCGCGACGGCAAGCTGAATCCGGAGCTCGATCCGTCGCTCGTGTTCATGTCGCTATTCGGGCTGACGGTGCTGCCGCTGGCGACCGCGCGCTGGCGCGATCAGGGCGAACGCACGCTGACGACGGAGGGTATCGCGCGGTATGCGGTGGCGTTGCTGATGCATGGGATTCGGCCGTTTTGACAAGGTCCGCGCCGTCCGCGCCTCACGCCGCCTTGAGCTCGATATGCGGATGCAACCCGGCGCGCACGGCGAGCGAGAGCAGCATGTCGAGGCTGAATCGATCCCACTTGCCGCGCATCAGGTCCGACACGCGCGGCTGGCTGATGCCGAGCGATTCGGCCGCTTGCGCCTGCGTCCAGCCACGCGACTCGATCGCCTGACGAAGCGAGGCCATGAGATCGGCGCGCAACTGAAGCAGCGTCGCTTCCTCGTTGGAGAATCCGAGATCGCTGAAGACGTTCCCGGTCGATTCGGTGATGGGTTCGTTCATGGTTCAGGCTCCGATTTGGCGATAACGGCGGGCGATGTGTTCTCAAGGAGAAACAATATACAACTGTTGATATATCGTAAGGCGCGCGCATTCGCACCCGCTCTCAATTACCCCGCCGTTTAAAATGCGCCCCTCGAACCCGCACATCCCGAGGAGACACTCCGATGGCAGCATCCCAAGCGGCGCAGGCCCCGAAGACGGCCGCGCCCGTCAGCGCCGCGTCCATTTCCGCGCGGCTCGACCGCCTGCCCGCCACGCGCACGATCTGGACGCTCATCGCGCTGTTGAGCCTCGGCTTCTTCTTCGAACTCTACGATCTGTTGTATTCGGGTTACGTCGCGCCCGGTCTCGTCAAAAGCGGCATTCTCACGCCGACCACCAATGGCTTCTTCGGACTGACGGGTGTCGCGAGCTTTATCGCGTCGCTGTTCGCGGGGCTGTTTATCGGCACGATCGCGTGCGGCTTTCTCGCCGACCGCTTCGGCCGGCGCGCGATCTTCACGTATTCGCTGCTGTGGTACACGGCGGCGAATCTCGTGATGGCGTTTCAGGACACGGCCGGCTGGCTCAACTTCTGGCGCTTCGTCGCGGGCGTGGGTATCGGCGTGGAGCTGGTGACGATCGGTACGTACATCTCCGAACTCGCGCCCAAGCATATTCGCGGACGGGCCTTCGCGTGCGAGCAGGCGATCGGTTTCATGGCCGTGCCGGTGGTCGCGCTGCTCGCGTTTCTGCTGGTGCCGCGCGCGCCGTTCGGTTTCGACGGCTGGCGCTGGGTCGTCGTGATCGGCGCGCACGGGGCGCTGTTCGTCTGGTGGATTCGTCGGACGCTGCCGGAAAGTCCGCGCTGGCTGGCGCAAAAAGGCCAGCTCGACGTCGCCGATCGCGTGATGCGCGAGCCTCGAAGCGAAAGTCGAGCGCGAATACGGCAAGCCGATGCCGGTTCAGGATCGCGCCGATGGCGTCGCCGCGCGCAGTTCCTTCGCCGACATGTGGAAGCCGCCCTACGGCAAGCGCGCCACGATGATGATCATCTTCAACGTGTTTCAGACCGTCGGTTTCTACGGCTTCGCGAACTGGGTGCCGACGCTGCTCGTCAAGCAGGGCATCACGGTGACGTCGAGCCTGATGTATTCGAGCATCATCGCGATCGCCGCGCCGATCGGGCCGTTGATCGGGCTGGCAATCGCCGACCGGATCGAGCGCAAGACGGTGATCGTGCTGATGGCGGCGGCGAACATCGTCTGCGGATTGCTGTTCAGCCAGTCGGGCAATCCGGCGTTTCTGATCGCGATGGGCGTCGGACTCACGCTGTCGGCGAACATCATGTCGTATAGCTTCCACGCGTATCAGGCGGAATTGTTTCTGACCGGCATCCGAGCGCGCGCGGTCGGCTTCGTGTACTCGTGGAGCCGTTTCTCGGCGATTTTCACGTCGTTCATCATCGCGGGCGTGCTGAAGGAATTCGGCACGACGGGCGTGTTCGTGTTCATCGCGGGCGCGATGCTGATCGTGATGGCGGCCATCGGATTGATGGGACCGAAAACGCGCGATATCGCGCTGGAAGAGATTTCGCGCTGACGCGGGCGGTGCAACCGATCACAAACGGGTGTCACATACTGCGTGTTTGCGGTTCGTATGCCAGAATCCGCAGAACGTACCTCGGACGCGGCCACTATTCGAATATGTCGGACACGCTCACACCCGTAGAAGCAGATCATGCGATGCGCAACTGGACGTACCGCTCGGAGGGCACGATTCCGGTCGGCTCCGCGCTCCACAAGCGCATGTTCTGCGAGATGCTGCTGACGACGCATAACCCGTACAAACCGGCCGTCATCGACTGGCCAAAACTCGATCCCGCCGCGCTCAAGCGCGTGACGTCCCTGCCCATTTGGGATATCGCGGTGCAGACGGAAGGGCGCGCATCGATCCGCGTGCTGACCTTCGCGGAAACCGTCGACGATCCGCAAATGCGCGACGCGCTGCGCATGAACGGCGGCGAGGAAGCGCGTCACAAGGTCGTGCTCTCGAAGCTCGTCGAGGCGTACGGCATTCAGCTCGCGCCCGAGCCGCCTTATCCCGCGCCGAAGGATCCGTTGCGCGCGTGGATGCTGACGGGCTATAGCGAGTGCATCGACAGTTTCTTTGCGTTCGGTCTGTTCGAAGCGGCGCGGCAATCGGGCTACTTTCCGGAAGAGCTGGTCGAAACCTTCGAGCCGGTCATTCAGGAAGAAGCGCGGCACATTCTGTTTTTCGCCAATTGGGTCGCGTGGTATCGGCGCAGCTTGCCGTGGTATAGCAAGCCGTGGTTCATGATGAAGACCGCGAGCGTCTGGTGCTCGCTGATTCGCGATCGCATCTCGCTGGCGCGCGGCTTCGACAACAACGGCGCGGCGAAAGACGCAAATTTTCCTGCAAACGTAGGCGATTCCGTCGCGGGCGATGTATCGGTGCGCTCGCTCATCGAACTCTGTCTGAGCGAAAACGACCGCCGCATGGGCGGTTACGATGCGCGGCTTTTGCGTCCCATCACGGTGCCGAGGCTCGCGCGTTTCGCGCTGCGATTCAAATCGATCAAGTAAATCATTCGGCCGATTTCTCTTCGAATCGGCGCGACGCTTCTTCGACTTCCTGACGGAATTGCGTGAGTGCCGCTAACTTCGCGTCGGGCGGCTGCAGCGCCGACCACAATACATCCACGAGCTCGTTCGCCGTCGTCTCGATCTGAGTCTGACTCAGGCGGCGCTTGGCGAGCGTTGCGTCCCACAGCACATGTTCCATCGGCCCGAAAACCAGCGAACGCAATAGACGCAGCGGCACGTCGGTCCGCACATGGCCGAGCGACTGGCCGCGCGCGAGCACGTCCATCAGCGGCGCGGTGTAGCGGCGTTGCAGATCGGTCAGCGTGTCGGAGAGATCGTGCTGCTTCGAGCGTCCTTCGGATAACACGAGCGCGCAGAGTCCCGTGCCGTTCACCAGCATCAGCCGCAGATGCGTGCGCACGATGAACGCGAATTGCTGGCGCACCGAGCCGTCGCGCGGCAAGCCGGATTCGAAGGCATCGATGATTTCGTCGTACCAATCCGCGATCACGCGCGCGCACAGTTCGCGCTTGCCCGCGAAATAGCTGAAAACCGTCGCCTCCGAAATGCCCGCGCGCTGCGCGATCTCCGCGCTCGTCGCGGCGTCGTAGCCTTTTTCGGCGAAGACATCGCGCCCGGCGCGCAGAATGTCCTTCACGCGCTGCTGGGATTTGACGCCCGCCGGCGTGCGGCGGCTGGTGGCAGTGGTGTGCGTGGACATGGCGCTGAAACCTTCGTGAGATAAATGTGAGCGTAGCTCAAAAACCTATTGACTGCCAGCCGATTTGAGCGTGAAATTGCTCCATTCGACGGTCGACGGCCCGCTGTGAGCATCACTCAGATGTCGGGTCGCGCCGTAACACCGCATCTGGAGGAGACGATCCATGAGCACCGTACCGGGTTTGAGTTTCGCGCTGGGCGAAGACATCGACATGCTGCGCGACACGCTGATCAATTTTTCGTCGAAGGAAATCGCGCCGCGCGCGGCGGAAATCGATCGCACCGATCAGTTTCCGATGGACCTGTGGAAAAAGCTCGGCGATCTCGGCGTGCTCGGCATGACAGTGTCCGAGGAATACGGCGGCGCGAATCTCGGCTACACGGCGCATATGGTCGCGATGGAAGAAATTTCGCGCGCGTCGGCATCGGTCGGGTTGTCGTACGGTGCGCATTCGAATTTGTGCGTGAACCAGATTCATCGCAATGGCACGGCGGCGCAGAAGGAAAAGTATTTGCCGAAGCTCGTCTCCGGCGAACACGTCGGCGCGTTGGCGATGAGCGAGCCGAACGCCGGTTCCGACGTCGTCAGCATGAAACTGCGCGCGCAGGAAAAAGGCGATCACTACGTGCTCAACGGCACGAAAATGTGGATCACCAACGGGCCGGATTGCGACACGCTCGTCGTCTATGCCAAGACCGATCCGGAAGCGGGCGCGCGCGGCATCACGGCGTTTATCGTCGAGAAAGGCATGAAGGGATTTTCGGTCGCGCAGAAGCTGGACAAGCTCGGCATGCGCGGCTCGCATACCGGCGAACTCGTGTTCGAAAACGTCGAAGTGCCGAAGGAAAACATTCTCGGCCAGCTCAACGGCGGCACCAAAGTCTTGATGAGCGGCCTCGATTACGAACGCGCCGTGCTCGCGGGCGGGCCGACCGGCATCATGCTCGCGTGCATGGATTCGGTGGTGCCGTATATCCACGACCGCAAGCAGTTCGGGCAACCGATCGGCGAATTCCAGTTGATTCAAGGCAAGGTCGCCGACATGTACACGACGCTGCAAGCGTGCCGCGCGTATCTGTTCGCGGTCGGCCGCCAACTCGATACGCTCGGCTCCGGTCACGTCCGGCAAGTGCGCAAGGATTGCGCGGGCGTCATTCTCTATACCGCCGAAAAAGCCACGTGGATGGCGGGCGAAGCGATCCAGATTCTCGGCGGTAACGGCTATATCAACGAGTATCCGGTCGGCCGCTTGTGGCGCGATGCGAAGCTCTATGAAATCGGCGCGGGTACGAGCGAGATTCGCCGCATGTTGATCGGCCGCGAACTGTTCGCTGAAACGGCTTAAGGACGCGCACCTATGCCGATCATCGAATCGAAGCTGAATCCGCGCAGCGAGGAATTTCGCGCGAACGTGGCGGCGCTGGATGCGCTCGTCGCGGACCTCAAGGCGAAAGTCGCGAAGATCGCGGAAGGCGGCGGACAGGCCGCGCGCGATCGTCACGTATCGCGCAACAAGCTGCTGCCGCGCGATCGCATCGCGCAACTGCTCGATCCGGGCACACCGTTTCTGGAGTTGTCGCAACTCGCGGCCTACGGCATGTACAACAACGATGCGCCGGGCGCGGGCATCATCACGGGCATCGGGCGCATTGCGGGGCAGGAATGCGTGATCGTCTGCAACGACGCGACCGTGAAGGGCGGCACGTACTATCCCGTCACGGTGAAGAAGCATCTGCGCGCGCAGGAAATTGCCGAGCAGAACCGTTTGCCGTGCGTCTACCTCGTCGATTCGGGCGGCGCGAATCTGCCGAATCAGGACGATGTGTTTCCCGATCGCGATCACTTCGGCCGCATCTTCTACAACCAGGCGAACATGTCGGCGCAGGGCATCGCGCAGATCGCCGTGGTGATGGGCTCGTGTACGGCAGGCGGCGCGTATGTGCCCGCGATGAGCGATGAATCGATCATCGTGAAAAATCAAGGCACGATCTTTTTGGGCGGACCGCCGTTGGTCAAAGCCGCGACGGGCGAAGAAGTCAGCGCGGAAGATTTGGGCGGCGGCGATGTGCATACGCGTCTGTCGGGCGTCGTCGATCATCTCGCGCAGAACGACGCGCATGCGCTCGGCATCGCGCGCAGCATCGTCGGTAATTTGAATCGCGTGAAGACGCCGCCGCTCGCATTGAAGGAGCCGATGCCGCCGCGTTACGACGCGCAAAGCGTCTACGGCGTGATTCCCGTTGATACGCGCAAGCCCTTCGACGTGCGCGAAGTGATCGCGCGCATCGTCGACGACTCCGCCTTCGACGAGTTCAAGGCGCGCTATGGCACGACGCTCGTCTGCGGCTTCGCGCATATCTGGGGGCATCCGGTCGGCATCGTCGCGAATAACGGCATTCTGTTTTCCGAGTCGGCGTTGAAGGGTACGCACTTTATCGAACTGTGCTGTCAGAGGAAGATTCCATTAGTTTTCCTACAGAACATCACAGGCTTTATGGTCGGCCGCAAGTACGAGAACGAAGGCATCGCGCGTAACGGCGCGAAGATGGTGACGGCGGTTGCAACGGCCAAGGTGCCGAAGTTCACGGTGATCATCGGCGGCTCGTTCGGCGCGGGCAATTACGGCATGTGCGGCCGCGCGTATTCGCCGCGCTTTCTGTGGATGTGGCCCAACGCGCGCATCTCGGTGATGGGCGGCGAACAGGCCGCCTCGGTGCTGGCAACGGTGCGTCGCGACGGCATCGAAAAGAAGGGCGGCGCGTGGTCGGCCGAGGAAGAGGAAGCCTTCAAGGCGCCGATTCGCGATCAATACGAAGCGCAAGGGCATCCGTACTATGCGAGCGCGCGATTGTGGGACGACGGCGTAATCGATCCCGCGCAAACACGCGACGTGCTCGGTTTGGGATTGGCCGCGACGATGAACGCGCCGATCGAAGACACCCGCTTCGGCATCTTCCGGATGTAACGCCATGTTCAACAAGATACTGATTGCAAATCGCGGCGAGATTGCGTGCCGCGTCGCGGCGACGGCGAAGCGCTTGAACGTCGGCAGCGTCGCGGTGTATTCGGATGCGGACGCGAAAGCCAAGCATGTCGATGTGTGCGACGAAGCGGTGCATGTCGGTGGATCGGCTGCGGCGGAGAGCTATTTGCGCATCGAGCGCATTGTCGATGCGGCTAAGAAAACGGGCGCGCAGGCGGTTCATCCGGGATACGGATTTCTGTCGGAGAACGAAGCATTCGCGAATGCTTGCAAGCAGGCGGGCATCACGTTCATCGGGCCGCCGGTCGAAGCGATTCGCGCGATGGGTTCCAAGGCCGCAGCGAAGGCGCTGATGCAATCCGCGTCCGTGCCGCTCGTGCCGGGTTATCACGGCGACGATCAGGATGCGTCGCTGTTGCAGCGCGAAGCGGATCGCATCGGCTATCCGGTGATGCTGAAAGCGAGCGCGGGCGGCGGCGGCAAGGGTATGCGCGTCGTCGAAAAGAGCGAGGACTTCGCGGCGGCGCTCGCGTCGTGCAAGCGCGAAGCGGCATCGAGTTTTGGCAACGATCGCGTGCTGATCGAAAAGTATCTGCTGCGTCCGCGTCACGTCGAAGTGCAGGTTTTCGCGGACAAACACGGCCACGCGGTGTATCTGTTCGATCGCGATTGTTCGGTGCAACGGCGTCACCAGAAAGTGCTGGAAGAAGCGCCCGCGCCGGGCCTGAGCGACGAGACGCGTCGCGCGATGGGCGAAGCCGCCGTCGCCGCCGCGCGCGCGGTGAATTACGTCGGTGCGGGCACCGTCGAGTTCATCATGACGCAGGACGGCCAGTTCTATTTCATGGAGATGAACACGCGTCTGCAAGTCGAGCATCCGGTGACGGAAATGGTCACGGGCCTCGATCTCGTCGAATGGCAATTGCGCGTGGCGGCGGGCGAGCCGTTGCCGTTGACGCAAGATCAACTGAAAGTGCACGGCCACGCGATCGAAGCGCGCATCTATGCGGAGAATCCGTCGCGCGGCTTTCTGCCTTCGACCGGCACGCTCAAGCATCTGCGGATGCCGCATGCCGTGCAATTCGCTATTGACGGCGACGTGCGCGTGGATAGCGGCGTGCGTCAGGGCGACGCGATCACGCCGTACTACGATCCGATGATCGCGAAGCTGATCGTGCATGGCCGCGATCGTCGCAATGCGCTGGCGCGTATGTCGCGTGCGCTGGCGGAATGCGAGATCGTCGGCTTGCATACGAACGTGGAGTTTCTGCAACGCATCGTGAAGAGCGAGCCGTTTTCATCGGGCGAACTCGATACGGGCTTGATCGAACGTCATCACGATGCGCTGTTCGCGCCGTCGACCGTTTCGCGCAACAAGGCGCTCGCGCTGGCCTGCGCCGCGTTGCTGACGCGCGAAGGCGGCGAAGCGCATGGCCAGTCGCCGTGGGATGCGTTGAGTCACTGGCGCATGGCGGGCGGTTACAGTCAGGACCTGAACTTTCGCGCGACGGATAACGACGAAGCGCTGAAAGTCGTCTTTACGAAGAACGGCGAGAAGCGGCTGCAATTGAACGGCGAGAGCGCGCGTTTTGGCTGGTCGCATAGCGGCGAGACATCGTACGCGGTGCAACTCGACGATGCGCTGATCAAAGGCCACGTCTTCACCGATGGCGATATCTTCCACGTCTTCTACGAAGGCGCATCGTTCGCGTTCGAATGGCAGAACCTGATGGCCCACGCGGGCGATGCCGAACACGAAGGCCGTCTCACCGCGCCGATGCCCGGCAAGGTGATCGCGGTATTGGTGCAAGCGGGCGCGACGGTAGAGAAAGGCGCGCCGCTGATGGTGATGGAAGCCATGAAAATGGAGCACACCATTGTGGCGCCATCGGCGGGAAAGATCGGCGAGATTCTGTTCGATGTGGGCGATCAGGTTGCTGACGGCGCGCAGCTCCTGATACTCGAAGCATCCGCTTAACGCTTGACCTTCTTGGGCGTGCCGAGCAGCGTGTTCTCGCTCTCGGCGCGCACGAGAATCTCGACGCGCCGGTTCATCGCGCGGCCTTGCGGCGTTTCGTTGCTGGCGATCGGCCGCAAATACGCCATGCCTTTGGTGGTAATGCGCTCCGCCGGCACGCCGCGCGCGATCAGCGCCTTCGCGACCGCATCCGCCCGCGCTTCCGACAATTCCTGGTTATAGGCAAGCGAGCCGTCGTTATCGGTGTGGCCTTCGATGAGAATGGGACGCATGCTGCGCTTGAGCACCTGTGCCGCGCGTTCCAGCGTGGGCAGGCTCGCCGGCTGCACGCGCGATTCGTCGACGGCGAACAGCGGCGTTTCCGGCACACGCATCTCCACGCCGCCTTTCACTTCCTGCATCATGATGCCGTACTGCGCGTTCAGCTGATCTTCCTTCGAACGGTTCAGGCCCGACGAACAACCCGCGATGAGCGTGAGCGACGCACTCGCTGCCACCAGCTTTTCCAGACTTCTCGACGTCATGCCCGCGTCCCTGCTTTTATACCGAGCTACGATTATAGGGAGCGCGAAGCGTGGCTTTGTAAAGAACATTGATCGTCGCGCGCGGCCGCACTGGAATGATTCGTGCGCGCTTACAATGCCCTCGAACGTTTCGCCCGTACTTCCTTCGGCTTACCGATTCCCTTCTATTCATCCACGAGGCCGCCGCTCCATGCCGAACCTGCCGCGCAACGACACCCGAACCGAAGCGCCCGACGCGGCGGACCGCAGGCGTCGCGTGCAACGTATCGCATCGGCGGCGCTTTATACGGTGCTCGTGCTGATCGCGCTCTATACCGCGCGCACCTTCATTCCGGCGGTGGTGTGGGCGGTCGTCATCGCGATTGCATTGTGGCCGGCATTTCGCTGGCTCGAACGCCGCCCGATGTTTCGCGGACGCCATAACCTGCTCGCGTTTCTATTGACCGCGGCACTGGGGCTTTTGTTCGTGGTGCCGTTCGCGATCGGCGCGGCGCAGACCGCCAAGGAAGCGCGCGATCTGATCGGCTGGTTCTCCATCACGTACTCGAAAACGGCATTCCGATGCCCGCGCTCGTCGATCATCTGCCGATGGGTTCGCAACAGGTTTCGCGCTGGTGGCAGGCGAATCTCGCGCCGCCGCTCGAGTCGTCGCCGGTGGTGAAGAACCTGCACAGCGCGACCGTCGTCGCGATGACGCGTCACTTCGGCGGACGCGTCGTGCATGGTCTCGTGATCTTCGGCTTCATGCTGATGACGCTGTTCTTCATGTTTCAGGCCGGCTCGAAGTTGGGCGAGCAACTGCTGACGGGCTCGCAGCGCGCGTTCGGATCGGACGGCGCGGCGATCGTGCGACGCATGGCCGAATCGGTGCGCAGCACGGTGGTCGGACTGGTCGTGGTGGGATTGGGCGAGGGCGCGCTGCTCGGCATTGCTTACGCGGTAACGGGCGTGCCGCACGCGACGCTGCTCGGCATGCTGACGGCGGTGGCGGCCATGCTGCCGTTCTGCGCGCCGCTAGTCTTTCTCGGCTCCGCGCTATGGCTGGCCGCGCAAGGCTCGATGATCGCGGCGGCGTGCGTGGCGGCGTTCGGCCTGATCGTCGTGTCGTGGCGGAGCACTTCGTGCGGCCGGTGCTGATCGGCGGTTCCGCGCGTCTGCCGTTTTTGCTGGTGCTGTTCGGGATTCTCGGCGGCGCGGAGACGTTCGGGCTGATCGGGCTGTTTATCGGTCCGGCGCTGATGACGATTCTCGTCGTGCTGTGGACCGACTGGGTGCGAAGCTAACCTGAATCAGTTGCGTTCCTGCACGCACACCCACGGCGACGTCACCACGGCCCAGAGTTCGGGATCGCGCGCGGAGAGATCGGCGGCGGTTTCGGCCTGCATGCGTTCGATCAGACCGGACGACAGCCATTGCGCGACTTGCGTCGTATCGTCGTTGGCGACGGCTTCCGCGACGCTGACGAGATCGAGATCGCTCTTCACCCAGATGAGCTTGCCTTGCGCGAAGAAGCGCTCGAGTTCCGGCCAGCCGATCTGCGCGGTTTCGCCGAGCAGCTTGGCGTAAAGAGGACTGGGATTCGAAGAGGCGTCGGTCATGGCGTGATCAGATAAACGAAAGGCGTCTGACACTATAGCAGTGCCTGACGCCTTCGTTTGCCGCGCGCGATTCCCGACTTAAAGGTCGAAGAAGACCGTCTCGTTCGGCCCGCGCAGATGGATGTCGAAGCGATAGATCGTGCCCGTCGAGCCTGCCTCGCGTTTCGCGATCAGCGTATGACGGCGCTCGGCCGGCACGCTTTGCAGCACGGTGTCTTTCGCGTTCGCGGCCTGTTCGTCGTCGAAATAGACGCGCGTGTAGCAATGCAGCAGCATGCCGCGCATCAGCACGATCACGTCGAGATGCGGCGCGGAGTCGTCGGCGGTTGCGCCCGGCTTCACGGTATCGAAGATGAAACGCAGCTTCGGATCGGTGCCCGTGCCGCAGCGCGCGAAGCCGCGAAAGCCCGACTCGCGCGCTTCGTCGGCGGTCTGCACGTAGCGGCCGTTCGCATCGGCCTGGGCGATTTCGATCAGCGCGTCGTTCACTACTTTGCCTTCCGCGTCGAACACATTGCCGACGATGGCGATATGCTCGCCCGGCACTTCACGATCCGTCGCCGACGCGGTGAACAGGCTCTTCAGATCGAAGTTGTATTGCTCGGGCACGAGGCCGTAGGCGAAGTACGGTCCGACCGTCTGCGATGGGGTTTGCTTGAGTTGGGTCATGTCGTTCACTCCGTCGGCGTCTGGTCCGGGCCGCGCAGCACGATATCGAATTCGTAGCCGAGCGCGTAGTTTTCCTGCGTCGTATCGATCGAAAACTTCGACACGAGACGATTCCGTGCCTGCTCCGGAATGCCCTGGAAGATCGGATCGAGGTCGAGCAGCGGATCGCCGGGGAAGTACATCTGCGTTACCAGACGCGAGCCGAAGTAGTCGCCGAACAGCGAGAAGTGAATGTGATTCGGCCGCCACGCGTTGGTGTGATTGCCCCACGGATACGCGCCGGGCTTGATCGTCATGAAGCGATAACGGCCCTGATCGTCGGTCAGGCAGCGGCCCGCGCCGAGAAAGTTCGGGTCGAGCGGGGCATCGTGCTGATCGGCCTTGTGCACGTAGCGGCCGGCCGCGTTGGCTTGCCAGACTTCCACCAGCGTGTTGCGCACCGGGCGTCCGCCTTCGTCGAGCACGCGTCCCGTCACGATAATGCGCTCGCCCAGCGGTTCGCCGTTCTTCGCGGCATTGCGCGTCAGGTCGGCGTCGAGCGTGCCCAGATCGTCCGCGCCGTAGACCGGCACGCGGCGGTTCTTCAGATTCTCTTTCAGCGGGATCAGCGGCAGGCCCGGACTGCGCAGCACCGACGACCGGTAACCCGGCGACAGATACGGCGGATGCGATTCCCAGTCACGCGGCGTCAGGATGGGGGAAGTCATCTGACTGTCTCCTGTATTTGTGAGGTTGATTCGGAAGTTTCTGACGGCTACTTTATATAACCCGCGAAGTTATGGAAAATGATGTTTCGTGCGCTCTTGCATAACGGATGGTCATGGATACCGACTTCACCAACACCCGCGTCAAGTTCCGGCATCTGCAGTGTTTTCTGGCCGTGACGCAGCTCGGCAGCGTCCAGCGCGCCGCCGACAGCCTGTCGATCACCCAGCCGGCCGTCTCCAAGACGATCGGCGAACTCGAATCCATTCTAGGCGTGCGCCTGTTCGAGCGCGGACGGCGCGGCGCGGTGCCGACGCGCGAAGGGCGGCTGTTCGCGCCGCATGCGAGCGCGTGCGTGGCATCGCTGCGCGAGGGCGTCGACATGTTGCTACGCGAGCGCGGCGAAGTGCCGGGCACGATCTCCGTCGGCGTGTTGCCGACGGTTGCGACGGCGCTGCTGCCGCCCGCGCTTGCCGCGTTTCGTCAGCAATGGCCGGCGGTGTCGCTATCCGTGTGGACCGATTCAAACGCGCAACTGCTCGAGCGTCTTAAGGCAGGCGAGGTCGATCTCGTGGTCGGTCGTCTATCCGAACCCGAGGCGATGCATGAACTATCCTTCGAACAGATCTATCGCGAGCCGCTCGCGGTCGTGGTGCGGCGCGAGCATCCGCTGACCTTCGAGACGCCGCTCACGCCAGCGCTGCTGGCGCGCTTCGTGATCGTGGTGCCGCCGTTCGGCACGCTGATCCGGCAATCGGCGGAAAGCGTGCTGACCGCGTTCGGCACGCATGCGCTGACGGCCTTGGTGGAAACCCTGTCGGTGTCGCTCGGCCGCTCGCTGGCGATGAAAAACGATGTCGTCTGGTTCGTCCCGGCGGGCGCGGTGGAGCACGATATCGAGCTCGGTCTGCTGACCGCGTTGCCGATGCCCTTCGCCGGCACCGACGAACCGATCGGCTTGATGCGCCGCAACGATGCCGCGCGCACGCCGGTGGAAGAGTCGTTCGTCGATGCGTTGCGCGAGGCCGGACGCGCGCGCGCCGGGAGCAAATGACCGCTTCACGAGCGCGGCGCGTGATTTGCTGAGGGAGTATTTACTGCGCAGATTTCGCGCGAAAGAAATACTATGAGGAAAAGCGCCGGGAAGGACTGCGACATGCAACGAACGTCCGCGACGGCGGTTTCAACCGAACTCGTCCGGAGATCCGCATGCCGACGAACGCGCTTATCCATCAGCCTTACGCCCGCTTCGTAGAAAACGCCTGCACGATGAAGACCGTACTGCTCGTCGACGACGATCCCAACACTATCGAAGCCTGGACCCTCGGCATGCGAGGCGAGGACTGTCAGGTCCTGTGCGCCTTCGATGGCAACGGCGCGTTGTCGATCCTGACCGCGCAAGCCGTGGATATCGTCGTCTCCGACTGGATGATGCCGGGCTTGGGCGGCGCGCTGTTGTGCCAGACGATGAAGAACGATTCGGCGCTCGCGCACATTCCTTTCCTGATGATTTCAGGGCATCCGAATCCGCCCGCGTTCGTCAGCTACGACGGTTATCTGCGCAAGCCGGTGGAGATGGAAACGCTGATCGCGTCGATCAACCGCCTGTGCGCGGCGAAGAAGCGGCCGATGTATTGAGGGCGGCTTTGGCTTCGTCCAGCAGAGCCAGTCACGGAAGGCCACCAATCGCGGCAGCGTCGCGGACTCGGGCCGATACACCACGTAATAAGCCAGCGTCGATGTGAACGATAACGACGGGAACAGTCGCACGAGACGTCCCGCCGCGATATCGTCGGCGGCCATTGCGCTGCGCGCCAACGCGATGCCGTTGCCATCGATCGCGGCTTGCAGCACGGCCGCCGAGTTGTTGATCTTCATGCCGCGATGCGATGTCGCGCCATCCACGCCCGCGTGGCTGAACCACGCATCCCAGGTTGCGAAGCCGGCGCGTCCATCGACCGACAGATCGTGGATCAGCGTTTCGCGCGCGAGGTCGGCGGGCGCGTGCCAATCGCCGCGCGCTTGCAGCAGACGCGGTGAACACACCGGATAGATATCCTCGTCCATCAGCTTGTCGGCGACGAGATCGGGCCACGTTCCCGTGCCGTAGCGCACGCCGATATCGATACCCTGCGTCGCGAAATCGAGCAGCTTGAGGCTGGTGTCGAGGCGCATGTTGATGTCGGGGACATCGTGAAAACGCTCGATGCGCGGCAACAGCCACTTGGCCGAGAACGCCGGACTGACCGTCACCGTCAGCAGACTGCTCGGCGCGCCTTCCTTCAGGCGTTCGAGACCGAGGCTCAAACGATCGAGTCCCGCGCGGATATCCGGCAGCGCGCGCTGCGCGACATCGGTCGCAACGAGCCGCGCGCGGCCGCCCGCGCCGCGCAGAAACAGCGATACGCCGAGCCATTCCTCCAGCCCGCGCACGAGTTGCCCGACGGCGGCGGGTGTCACGTTCAGTTCGAGCGCCGCCGCCGAAAAGCTCTGATGCCGCGCGCTGGCTTCGAAAGCGCGCATCGCGTTGAGGTGCACGGGTGCTTTTATGTCTAAAAGAATTTCTATCCAATACGGCAAGATTATCTCATTTGCCGATACCGCGATTCCTCACGACAATCCGTTTCATTGAGCCGCATTCGGCGTGCTCAATCCATCAAGCGAGAAATCAGCATGAACGATAGTTTTTCTTCTAAGGTTGCGATCGTGACGGGCGGTGGTTCGGGCATCGGCAAGGAGGTGGCGGCGCGTCTCGTGCAGGCAGGCGCGCGCGTCGTGATCGGCGGACGCGACGAGTCGAAGCTCAAACAGGCGGCAGCGGAAATCGATCCGAACGGCGAACGCGTGCGCTTCCATGCGGGCGATATCGCGCATCCCGCGACGGCGAGCGCGCTCGTCGATCTGGCGACGCAGGCGTTCGGCGGCGTCGATGTCCTCGTCAACAATGCGGGCGTGTTCCGGCCGAAGGCGTTTCTCGACGTCGACGAAACCGAGTACGACTGGTTCCTCGATACGATCCTGAAAGGCAAGTTCTTCATGGCCCAAGCCGCCGCCCGGGCGATGCAGAAGCGCGGCGGCGGCGCGATCGAGACCGGATCGTTGTGGGCGTCGCAGGCGATCGGCGCGACGCCGTCGGCCGCTTACTCGGCGGCGAACGCGGGCGTGCACGCGCTGACGCGCAATCTCGCGATCGAACTGGCGGCGTCGAAAATCCGCATCAACACGGTCGCGCCGGCGGTCGTCGAGACGCCGGTCTACGGCACCTTCATGAGCGCTGATCAGGTGAAGGAAGTGTTGCCGACCTTCGATGCGTTCCATCCGCTGGGCCGCAACGGCCAGCCGCGCGATGTCGCCGAAGCGATCCTGTTCCTCGCGTCGGATCGTGCGTCGTGGATTACGGGAACCGTGTTGCCGGTCGATGGCGGCGTGATGGCGGGCCGTCAGTAAACCATCGAAAGCTGGCCGAAGTCTTCAGCGCAATTCGGCCAGCGCGGCATCCATCTGCGCTTGCGCGAGCTTGTTCAGTTCCTGCGGAATCTCGCAATCGACTGGCAAACACGGCGTGACGATCACGCGGATATGTCCTCCGCGATCGGGCCAGCCCTTCGCGGGCCAGACGCGGCCGGCATCGTGCACCACGGGCACGACCGGCACTTTCGTCGCGCAGGCGAGCCGCACGCCGCCCGACGCGAGCTTGAGCGGCGCATCGTGCGCCACGCGCGTGCCTTTCGGGAAGATCACCACCGCATCGCCTTTTTTCAGGCGCGCGGCGCATTCGCGCGTCACCGCCTGATGCGCCTGACGGATCGAGCCGCGATCCAGACTCACCATATCCAGCCCGCGCAAGACCCAGCCGAAGAACGGAATGTTCATCAGTTCATGCTTGAGCACGAAGCTGATGCGCCGGGGAAACAGCGCCATGAAGGTCAGCGTTTCCCATGTCGATTCGTGTCGCGACAGGATGATGCACGGCTCGTCCGGCAAGTGCTCCAGTCCTTCGACCGAACACGTCGTGCCGGTGATCACGCGCATCATCGCGACGACGGCGCGGCACCAGAGCGTGGCGAGCCAGTAGCGTGCCTTTGGGCACCGCCGCGCCGTCGATGATCAGATGATGGTGGCCGGTGCCGTCCGTCATCGTGCCGGCGGGCGCGACGGTCATGCCGTCGACGCCGAACTTCACATGCACCGGGCTCGTGACGGTCGCGCCGTCCTTCGGTTCGATGAAATAAACGCGCGCGGACTGCGCGTGCGCCACCCCGTATTGCGAGAGCGCGATGGCGCCCGGAATCAGGACGCGCAAGAGCGTTTTCGAAAGCATCGTCTTCTCCTTGTATCGGCAGCGCCGTGGAAGTCGGCCGCGCGCCGGGGGAAGCTTGCCGGACGCACGGACCGCGACCAAGCATACACCGGCCTTTCGTGCGCTCGCAGCGACGCTGCCCGCGCCGGGTGCGGCGCCGTGCCGCGCATGCCCGGCCGCGCGGGCGTCGGAGAGCGGAATTCCGGTAAGATGCGTCGCCGCGCGCCCGTCCGTGCCGTCGCTTTATCCGGACAACAGGCGCGCTTTCAGTCCATACGTCACCAAGAGTCTGTCGTGAGCGAAGTCATCGAATTCAAGAGCTGGGTCTGCCTGATTTGCGGCTGGATCTACAACGAAGAGCACGGTCTGCCGGAAGAAGGCATTGCGCCGGGCACGCGTTTCGCCGATATCCCCGCCGGCTGGCGCTGCCCGGAATGCGACGTCGGCAAGGAAGATTTCGTCGTCGTCGATTTCTAAAGCGGGCTGTTAGCCCCGACACGTCTTTTCTAGCGCGCCACCGCGATCATCTCGCGGCTCGTGTCATCGAGCGGCGCGCGATTCCAGTCGCCATACCAGTCGATCCGCGCGAATCCCGCCTGATTCAGCAGCCGCGCGAGTTCGTCGCGCGTCCAGAAGCGCAGTTCGCTGCGCGCCTCGAGCGTCTCGCCGCCGTTTTCCTCGAATCGATAGTGCGTCGTGAACGCCACGCGGCCGTCCGTCAGCGGATCGGGCGCGGCGTGCCGTTCCTGCCAGATGCCCACGCTGCCGCCATCCGGCGCTTTCACCTGCCGCCGCGATGCCTCGGGCGTCCACGCCTCCCACGCGCGCGCCATCGGATGACGGCTTTCGAACGCGATGCGCCCGCCCGGCCACACCGCGCGTCGCGCGGCCTTGAGCGTCGCGAGCAGCGCGGCGTCGTCGAGAAACACCTGCGCGACGTGGCCGGTCATCAGCAGCAGATCGACGGGGCCGACAAACGCCAGCGCGCCCGCGTCGCCTTCGATCCACGTCACGCGTTTTCCTTCCGGCCGATGCCGCGCCACCTGCAACATCCGCGGCGACGGATCGATACCCGTCACGCGATAGCCGCGCGTCGCGAGTTCGCAGGCGAGCAGTCCGGTGCCGCATCCGAGATCGACCACGTGTTCCGCCGATTCGGCCAGCGCCACGTAGAACGCGGTATCGGCGGCGGCGGGATTGAGCGTGTCGTAGAGCGCGACGAGACGCGCATCGTCGTAAAGCGAGGCAGTGGTCATGGGCGGTTCTGGTAGACGAGCGCGTCGCGCATCGGCTGGCTGCGGACCATGATCGGGCCGCTGAACGGCGTATCGAGATCGAGGATCACGAGCACGGCCGACGCGATCGACAACGCGCCCAGCGTGATGGTCACGAGCGACAGCGCATTGCGCGGCGCGATCAGCCCGAAGCAGAGAAAAATGATCAGCAGCCAGCCGACCAGAATGCGATCGAACGGATACGAAATCGACCGTGGTGCCCGCCGACGATACGCACATCCACTACGGCAAAGGCCAGACCGAAGCCGACGTGAAGCTGCCGCCCGGCGATCACACGCTGACGATGCAGTTCGCCGACGGCGCGCATCGCTCGTACGGGCCGGAGATGAGTTCGACCGTCAAGGTGCACGTCAAGTAGACGCGCGCGGGTCGGCACACACGCAAAACCGCGCGCGGCGGCCTATGCCGTTCGGCTGAGCCACGGCCCGTCGCGCGCGAACGGTACAATGAATGCTTCCCTGCGTGACACATCGGTGTCACCGTTCGTTTTTTCCACGGCTCTCCCATGTCGCTTTATTCCATCACGGACGCGCAACTCGCGTTCGGCCACGTCGCATTGCTCGACCATGCCGACTTTTCGCTCGAAGCGGGCGAGCGGGTCGGGCTGATCGGCCGCAACGGCGCGGGCAAGTCGTCGCTGCTGAAGATCGTCGCGGGGCTCGCCGCGCCCGACGACGGCCTCGTCATGCGTCAGAACGAACTCACCACGGTCTACGTGCCGCAGGAGCCGGAATTCGATCTCGATGCCTCCGTGTTCGATGTCGTCGCCTCCGGTCTCATCGAAGCCCGCACGCTGCTCGACGAATACGACGCCGTCGCCCACGCGCTCGCCGAAACGCCCGAAGGCCCGAAGCACTACGAGCTGCTGGCGCGCATGAACGCGCTGCAAACCTCGCTCGATCTGCGCGATGCGTGGAACTGGCGCACCCGCGTCTCGACCACGCTCGATCAGATCGGGCTGGACGGCAACGCGCGTTCCGGCGCGCTGTCGGGCGGCATGAAAAAGCGCGTGGCGCTGGCGCGCGCGCTGGTCGTGCAGCCGGACGTGCTGCTGCTCGACGAGCCGACCAACCATCTCGACTTCGAGGGCATCCGCTGGCTCGAGGAACTGCTGGTCACCTTGCGCACGGGCTTGCTGTTCATCACGCACGACCGGGCGTTTCTGGATCGCGTGGCGACGCGTATCGTCGAACTGGATCGCGGGCGGCTGCTGTCGTATCCGGGCAATTTCAGTGCGTATCAGACGCGCAAGGCGCAGCAGCTGGAAGTCGAACAGGTCGAGCAGGCCAAGTTCGACAAGCTGCTCGCGCAGGAAGAAGTGTGGATCCGCAAGGGCGTGGAGGCGCGGCGCACGCGCAGCGTCGGGCGCATTGCGCGGCTGGTGGAAATGCGCAACGAGCGCGCCGAACGCCGCAACGTGCAGGGCAACGTGAAGCTCGATGTCGGGCAGGGCGAGAAGTCGGGCAAGATCGTCGCCGAACTGACGGATGTGACCAAGCGCTACGGCGAACGCACCATCGTCGACAGCTATACGGCCACCGTCATGCACGGCGACAAGATCGGTCTGGTCGGGCCGAACGGCGCGGGCAAGACCACGCTGCTCAAGCTGATTCTCGGCGAATTGCAGCCCGACGACGGCCGCGTGCGCACCGGCACCAACATTCAGGCGGCGTATTTCGATCAGATGCGCGCGCAGCTCGATCTCGACAAATCGCTGGCGGACACCATCAGTCCCGGCAGCGAATGGGTCGAAGTCAACGGCGTGAAGAAGCACGTGATGAGCTATCTCGGCGACTTCCTGTTCGCGCCCGAGCGCGCGCGATCGCCGGTGCGCTCGTTGTCGGGCGGCGAGCGCAATCGCCTGCTGCTGGCGAGGCTGTTCGCGCGTCCCGCCAACGTGCTGGTGCTCGACGAACCGACCAACGACCTCGACATTCCCACGCTCGAACTGCTCGAAGAACTGCTCGCCGATTACGACGGCAC
Source organism: Candidatus Burkholderia verschuerenii (assembly GCF_001189365.1). GTDB lineage: Bacteria > Pseudomonadota > Gammaproteobacteria > Burkholderiales > Burkholderiaceae > Caballeronia > Caballeronia verschuerenii. The sequence continues at coordinate 24,966 of NZ_LFJJ01000011.1, forward strand.
CGTGCTGCTGGTAAGCCACGACCGCGCGTTTCTCGATAACGTCGTGACCTCGGTGTTCGCGGCGGAAGGCGGCGGCAAGTGGCGCGAGTACGTCGGCGGCTTCTCCGACTGGCAGATTCAGCGCGAACGTTCGGAGCGGATCGCGGAAGAAGCGGCGCGTCAGACCGCGAAGGAAGCGCCGAAGGACGACGTGCCGAAGGAAAGCGCCGCCGGCCGCAACGCCCAGCGCACGGTCAAGCTGTCGTTCAAGGAACAGCGCGAACTCGAAGCGCTGCCGGAGCGGATCGCGGCGCTCGAGGACGAGCAGAAGACCATCGGCGCGCAACTCGCGGACGGCTCGATTTTCGCGAAGGACGCCAAGAAAGGCGCGCGTCTGTCGGAACGTCACGCCGCGATCGAAGAGGAACTGCTGGTCGCGCTGGAACGCTGGGAAGAACTGGAAGCGAAACGGAAATAGCGGGCGCGAATCGCATCGGGCGCGTGTCGGTTTCGTGACCGGCGCGGCCCGCGCCATCGGGCGTTTTATGCTGCCGAGGTGGGCGCGGCGAGCGAAAACCGCTATTCTCCTAGCGCGGCACGGATCGGCGGACGAGGCGAGCGCTTCGTCAAGGACCATCCGGTCAGGCAAATTTAAGGCATTTATCGCCGGCAAATCGGGCGTCATGATGTGGCCACATCGTGTCGGATCCCGCAAGGACGCACGAGAGCCGGGCAACCGTTCAACTATGTCCACGAAAAAATCCAGCGCAATGGCGACCGCTACGGAACGAGGCAAGCGTAGTGTCATGCAAGCCAAGGCAGCCGGCTACAGCGAAGCATCCATCAAGGTGCTCAAGGGCCTGGAGCCGGTCAAACAGCGGCCCGGCATGTACACGCGGACCGAGAATCCGCTGCACATCATTCAGGAAGTCATCGACAACGCTTCGGACGAAGCGCTCGGCGGCTATGGCAAACAGATCACCGTCACGCTGCACACCGACAATTCCGTATCCGTCGAAGACGACGGGCGCGGCATTCCGTTCGGCATGCATCCGGAAGAAGGCGTGCCGGTCGTCGAGATCGTCTTCACGCGTCTGCACGCGGGCGGCAAGTTCGATAAAGCCGCGGGCGGCGCATACACGTTCTCGGGCGGCCTGCACGGCGTCGGCGTATCGGTGACGAACGCGCTCGCCACGCGCCTCGAAGTGCAGGTGTGGCGCGACAACAAGTCCGCGCAACTCCTGTTCTCGAATGGCGATGTCGTCGAGACGCTCACCACGCGCGCGCTCGAACGCGGCGAGAAAAAAAACGGCACGCGCGTGCGCGCCTGGCCGAATCCCAAGTACTTCGATTCCGCGAATCTGCCGCTCGGCGAATTGCAGCGTCTGCTGCGCTCGAAGGCCGTGCTGTTGCCGGGCGTCGAAGTGGCGCTGGTGATCGAAAAGACCGGCGAACGTCAGACCTGGAAGTACGAAGACGGTCTGCGCGGCTATTTGCTCGAAGGCATGGGCGGCAGCGATCTGCTGATTCCGCTTTTCGAAGGCGAACGCTTCGCGGAAAGCTCGAAGAATACCGAAGAGACCTTTGCCGAAGGCGAGGGAGGGTCGTGGGTCGTCGCGTGGAGCGAGGAAGGTCCGCTCTTGCGCGAATCCTACGTCAACCTGATTCCGACGCCCGCGGGCGGCACGCACGAATCCGGCCTGCGCGACGGCCTCTTTCAGGCGGTGAAGAACTTCGTCGAGATTCACAATCTGCAGCCGAAGGGCGTCAAGCTGCTCGCGGAAGACGTGTTTGCGCGCGTGTCGTTCGTGCTGTCGGCGAAGGTGCTCGATCCGCAGTTTCAAGGGCAGATCAAGGAACGGCTGAATAGTCGCGACGCCGTGAAGCTCGTGTCGTCGTTCTCGCGTCCGGCGCTAGAGTTGTGGCTGAATCAGCATGTCGAGTACGGCAAGAAGCTCGCGGAACTCGTCATCCGTCAGGCGCAGGCGCGTACGCGTGCCGGCCAGAAGATCGAGAAGAAGAAGAGTTCCGGCGTGGCCGTTTTGCCCGGCAAGCTGACCGATTGCGAATCGACGGATATCGCGCGTAACGAACTTTTCCTCGTCGAAGGCGATTCGGCGGGCGGCTCCGCGAAGATGGGCCGCGACAAGGAATTTCAGGCCATTCTGCCGTTGCGCGGCAAGGTGCTGAACACGTGGGAAACCGAGCGCGATCGTCTGTTCGCGAATAACGAAGTGCATGACATCGCCGTTGCGATCGGCGTCGATCCGCATGGTCCGGACGAGCAGGTCGATCTGTCGAATCTGCGTTACGGCAAGATCTGCATTCTGTCGGATGCGGACGTCGACGGCGCGCATATTCAAGTGCTTTTGCTGACGCTGTTCTTCAAGCATTTCCCGCAACTGATCGAACGCGGCCATGTGTGCGTCGCGCGTCCGCCGCTGTTTCGCGTCGATGCACCCGCGCGCGGCAAGAAGCCCGCGCAGAAGCTCTACGCGCTCGACGAAGGCGAACTCGAAGCGATCCTCGACAAGCTGCGCAAGGACGGCGTGCGCGAAACGGCGTGGAGCATCAGCCGCTTCAAGGGTCTCGGCGAAATGAGCGCCGAGCAGCTCTGGGACACGACCATGAACCCCGACACGCGCCGCCTTCTGCCGGTCGCGCTCGGCGATCTCGGCTTCGATCTGACCGTCTCGCGCATGACCATGCTGATGGGCAAGGGCGAAGCATCGTCGCGCCGTAGCTGGCTCGAAGAGAAGGGCAACGAAGTCGAAGCCGACATTTGAGCGCGCCACGATCGAACGCATCAGGAACAGATAATCGATGGAACCCACAGACGATCTCTTCGCCGAACAGACCGCACCGGACGGCGAACGACTGACACTCGGCGACTACGCCGAACGCGCCTATCTCGACTACGCGGTGAGCGTGGTCAAGGGCCGCGCCTTGCCCGACGTCTGCGACGGCCAGAAGCCCGTGCAACGCCGCATTCTCTACGCAATGAACGAGATGGGCCTGTCCAATAACGCGAAGCCGGTGAAGTCGGCGCGCGTGGTGGGCGATGTGCTCGGCAAGTATCACCCGCACGGCGATTCGTCCGCGTACGAGGCGCTGGTGCGGCTCGCGCAGGATTTTTCGATGCGCTATCCGCTCATCGACGGACAGGGCAATTTCGGCTCGCGCGACGGCGACGGCGCGGCGGCCATGCGTTACACGGAAGCGCGTCTCACGCCGATCGCCCGTCTGCTGCTCGATGAAATCGATCAGGGCACGGTCGATTTCATGCCGAACTACGACGGTTCGTCGGAAGAGCCGAAGCTGTTGCCCGCGCGTTTGCCGTTCTTGCTGCTGAACGGCGCATCGGGTATTGCGGTGGGCATGGCGACGGAAGTGCCGTCGCACAATCTGCGCGAAGTCGCGACCGCGGCGGTCGCGATGATCCGCGATCCGAAGATCGGCCATGCGGGCGTGATGGAAAAGCTCACCGGACCGGATTTCCCGGGCGGCGGGCAAATCATTTCGTCGCCGACGGAAATTTCCACGGCTTACGAGACCGGACGCGGCAGCCTCAAGGTGCGCGCGCGCTGGAAGGTCGAGGAACTCGCGCGCGGCCAGTGGCAGATCGTCATCACGGAATTGCCGCCGGGCGTGTCGAGCCAGAAGGTGCTCGAAGAAATCGAGGAACTGACCAATCCGAAGATCAAGCTCGGCAAGAAGACGCTCACGCCCGAGCAGGCGCAAACCAAGCAGTCGATGCTCGCGCTGCTCGACACCGTGCGCGACGAATCCGGCCGCGATGCGCCCGTGCGTCTGGTGTTCGAGCCGAAGTCGAGCCGTATCGATCAGACCGAGTTCGTGAATTCGCTGCTCGCGCATACGAGTCTCGAATCGAACGCGTCGATCAACCTGGTGATGATCGGCTCGGACGGGCGGCCGCGTCAGAAGGGCATCGTCGAGATACTGCACGAGTGGGTCGGCTTCCGCTTCGCGACGGTCACGCGATGCACGCAGCACAGCCTCGCCAAGGTCAACGACCGCATCCATATTCTCGAAGGGCGGATGATCGTCTTCTTGAATATCGACGAGGTGATTCGGATCATCCGCGAATCGGACGAGCCGAAGCAGGCGTTGATCGCGCGTTTCAAGCTGTCGGACCGGCAGGCGGAAGATATTCTCGAAATCCGGCTGCGCCAGTTGGCGCGCATGGAGGCGATCAAGATCGAGCAGGAGTTGGCCAACTTGCGCGACGAGAAAACCCGTCTCGAGGAACTGCTCAACAGCGACGCCGCGATGAAGCGTCTGCTCATCAAGGAAATCGAGTCCGACGCGAAGCAATACGGCGACGATCGCCGCACGCTGATTCAGCAGGACAAGCGCGCGACGTTCGAGGCGCGTGTCGTCGACGAACCGGTGACGGTGGTCGTGTCGCAACGCGGCTGGGTCCGCGCGCTGAAGGGCCACGGTCTCGATCCGGCGAGCTTCACGTTCAAGCAGGGCGACGGGCTGTATGCCGCGTTCCTCGCGCGCACGCCGGATTCGCTGGTCGCGTGGGGCAGCAAGGGCCGCGTGTATTCGGTGCCGGTGGCGTCGCTGCCGGGCGGGCGCGGCGACGGCGTGCCGGTGACGTCGTTGATCGAACTGGAATCGGGCACGCATCTGCTGCATTACTTCGCGGCGAATGCGGAGCAGCCATTGTTGCTGGCATCGAGCAACGGCTTCGGCTTTACGGCGAAGCTGGGCGATATGGTGAGCCGTCAGAAGGCGGGCAAGGCCTTCATGACCATCGACGAAGACTCAGCGCCGCTCGCGCCGATGCCGGTGATTCCGGGCGCGAACTACATCGCGTGTCTGTCGAGCACGGGGCGTCTGCTCGTATTCGGCATGGACGAGATGAAGACGCTTTCCGGCGGCGGTCGCGGCGTCACGCTGATGGCGCTCGATCCGAAGGAAACGCTGCGTCAGGCGCTCGCCATCGACGCGCGCGGCGTGATGATGATCGGCACGGGACGCGGCGGCAAGATTCGCGACGAGAAGCTGTCCGGCTCGCAGATGCAGTTGCATCTGGGCAAGCGGGCGCGTAAGGGTCGCGCGCCGGATTCGTCGTTGAAGGTGACGGAGTTGCGGCCGGTGTTTGAGGGGTAGGGTTCAGAGTATCGATCTGAACGGCGCGAGCGCTCGGCATGTCTGCACGAGACCTTGTTTGAGCAGGACATCGAGGTATCGGTCGATTTCCATCGGCGGATGTCTGAGTTGCTTGCGCTGTCGTTGCGCGGCCTGAATCACGGTGGCCGGATCGAGATCGAACAGGTCGTCGATAAAGGCATCCGGATGCCGCGCTTCGATGCCGAACGGCGCAAGGCGCAAGCGCGTCGTCGGGAAAGTCCCGCTCGTTGAACGTCACGATGACACTGGCGCCGCAGCGGATCGCGGCGGCGAGCACATGGCGATCGTCCGGATCGGGCAGATTGAGGCCCGCAATCAGGTCTTCGTATCCTTCGACCAGTGCATCCGGTATGGCCGCGTCCATCAAACTCGCGGTGCGCCCGATCTGCTCGCGCGTCAGATCGGCGCGCTTCCTCAACAGATTGCGTTGCCACTCCTCATGAATCCGCGCGGTCCATCGCGCGCGGAATCGTCCCGACAGTCCCAACCACATCAGCAAGTCCCGCAGCGGCGCAGGATAGAGCACGCATGCATCAAAAATGACCGTGAAGCGGGAACTCCTCATTCGTAGTCCATTCCTAGATCTTGTGCCTGCTTCGCCAGCGCCGACATCGCTTCTTCGCTCGACCGTTCGCGTTCCAGCTTGTACTGCATCAGATCCGCGAACCGGATGCGCCGATGCTTGCCCGTCTTGTGGAAGGGCAGCGCATTCGATTCGAGCAGCTTGACCAGATGCGGCCGCGATACGTTGAGCAGATCGGCCGCTTCCTGAGTCGTGAGTTCGGCGTGGACCGGGACGACTTTCACGGCATTGCCATCGGCCAGTTCGGCGAGGATGTCGATCAACAGTCGTAGCGCCGATGTCGGCAATTCGACCTGATGCGCCTGATCGTTGTCGTCGTAGATCTGGATGCGCTGGGTTTCGATGCTGGTCGACAGATAAGTCGCGAGTGCGCGCTGACCGCGCAGCGCGGTCTCGACTTCGCGTTCGGCGGGCAGATTCACTTCGGCGTGCGCGATGGAGGTCATGGTGTTTTGCGCGGGTAAGGCGCTCGGACTTTCGCAAAACGCCAGTTTATTCGAAATAAACGAAAATCGCATTAAACGAAACGGCGCGTGCCGCCTACATAACAAACAACCACATTTACAGAACCCAATGAACAAAGCCATTGAAGCTGCGCTTTTCCTGCACTTGCTCGGCGTGGCCGTCTGGATCGGCGGCATGGTCTTCGCGCACTTCTGCCTGCGCCCCGCGCTCGGCGATCTCACGCCGCAACTGCGTCTGCCACTGTGGGAAGCCGTGTTTTCGCGTTTCTTCAATTGGGTCGCCGGCGCGGTGCTCGTCATTCTGATCACCGGCGGCTTTCTGTTGATGCAGTTCGGCGGCGGTCATGCCGTGTGGTCGTTGCACGCGATGGCGGGCCTGGGCATCGTGATGATGCTGATCTTCGGGCATATTCGCTTCGGCGTGTTTCCGCGTATCCGCCGCGCGGTGCAGGCGCAGAACTGGCCCGATGGCGCGCGCGCCGTCGCGACCGTCAGGCGGCTCGTGGTGATCAATCTCGTGCTGGGCGTGGTGACGATCGGCACGGCGGTGTTGTCGCGCGGGCTCTGAAGCCGATTCCAGTCGCCCGCGCTAACGTCCGCCGCGTTCGTCGCTCAACGCGGTGTTCGACGACGGCTCCGTGCGCGAGCGGGGCGCGGCGCCGCGCGGCCATCCGCAGACGCCGAAGCGATCCAGCAGCGCCTGCACGCCATCGACCGGAACGGGTCGCGAGAACAGGAAGCCTTGCGCTTCGACCGGCCCGAGCGAGGCCAGCCAGCCGATCTGTTCCTCGCGCTCGGTGCCTTCCACGACCACGGTCAGCCCGAGCGAACGCGCCAGATTGATGATGGCCGATACCATCACGCAGACGCTGCGGTCTTCGGGAATCGCCTGAATGAAGGAGCGGTCGACCTTGAGCGTATCGACCGAAAAGCGGTTCAGATACGACAACGACGAATAGCCCGTGCCGAAATCGTCGAGCGCGATACGCACGCCCAGCCGCTTGAGCGCGACGATTTTCTCCTGCACGAGTTCGGGATATTCGACCATCACGGTTTCGGTGATTTCGAGTTCGAGCTTGCCCGGCGGAATGCCGGTCGCGGCGATCGCGCGCGCCACGGTCTCCAGCAGATCGCCGCGCCAGAATTGCACCGCCGAAATGTTCACCGCCAGCGACAAGCCCGTGTAACCGTCGCGCTGCCATTGCGCGAGTTGTTTGCACGCCGTATGAATCACGAAGTCGCCGACCGTGACGATCAGCCCCGTCGATTCTGCCACCGGAATAAATTCGTTGGCGGGAATCAGCCCGTGCTGCGGATGGTTCCATCGCACCAGCGCCTCGAAGCCGGTGATGCAGCGCCGCGTCAGATCGATCTTCGGCTGATAGACGAGGAACAGTTGCTCCTCGGTCAGCGCAACACGCAGTTGCTGCTCCCACTTCATCAGATGATCCGCGCGATGCGACAGCTGCGGCGAATAGAACTGATAGCAGTTGCGGCCCGCGTCCTTGGCGCTGTACATCGCCAGATCGGCTTTTTTCAGCAGATCGATTTCGCTTTCGTTCGACACCGAATACAACGCAATGCCGATGCTCGCATGCAGCACGAAGGCGCTGCCGCGCACATCGAAGGGCGTGGCGAACATGGTGGCGATGTCGTTGGCCAGCGTTACCGCACGCTGCTCGACATCGTCGCCTTTCACGACCACGACGAACTCGTCGCCGCCGATACGCGACAGCGTGCCGCTATGCCCGACCGTTTCCGCGAGACGCGATGCGGTCATCTGCAGCACGATATCGCCCGCATTGTGGCCGAGCGTATCGTTGACCGTCTTGAAGTTGTCGAGGTCGATGAACAGCAGCGCCAGCCGCCCGATATTCTCCGTCTGCGCCACGTCCAGCCGCAGCGCGCGCAAGGTTGAATAGCGATTGCGCAGGCCGGTGAGCAGATCGTATTCGACCAGATGCGTCATCTCGCGCTCGCGTTCGAGCAGCTTGCCGATCAGACCCGTCGCCACCGCGAAGAAGCCGAGCATCGCCATCGAAATGAAGCTCGCCATCAGCAGATAGACGCTGCGCGTGTGGTTGTAGTCGACCATCTCCTCGCGCTCGGAGAGTCCGACCAGCACGCCGAGCGGATAACCGTCGATATGCCGGTACGACACGATGCGCTTCACGTGATCGATCGGATCGACATAGATGCCCGACGCATGCTCGGACGTCGGATAGATGCCGCTCGCGCTGAACGCGCCGTGCGTGTGATCGTGCGGATCGGAGGCCGCGTTGCGCGCCGCGCCGCCCTTGCTCACCGCCGACGCGGGCGGATGGTCGTTGGTGCCGTCGCCGGTGCTGCGCGCGAGCACCGTGCCGTTGTCCGCCACGACCGCGATCACGCCTTCGTGGCCGATCGTCGCGACGTTGTAGAAATCGTTGGTGAAATAGGCGGGGTCTTCGGACACCACGACCACGCCCGCGAACGTGCCGTCGGGATGATTGAGCCGCCGCGTGATCTGCAAGGTCCAGATGCCCGAGACGCGTCCGCGCACCGGGCGGCTGATGTAGAGCAGATCGTCGTTGGCGTGGACGTGCACCTTGAAGTGCTCGCGATCCGACAGATCGATGGGTTTCGGATGCGGGTCCGATGTGGTCGCGATCAGCGTGCCGTGTTCGTCGATCAGCGAGACCTGCACGAGCGTGTCGCTCTGCACGACGCCCTTTTCGACCGTCGAAATCAGATCGAAGTCGCCGGGCGATTTCTCATACTCGAACTTGACGAAGCGCGTGATCTGATCGACCTGATGAATCGCCTTGATCGTGTGCTGTTCGAGCGCGGACGAAAGAATCGCGGCGGACGCCATCGAATCGTGGATGGTCGAATCGCGTTCGACCGACAGCCGCGCGAAGATCACGGCCCACAGCAACGCCAGCACAACGGTGCCGAGCACGGGAATGGCGAGCAGCGCGCGCCGCCGCCGCACCGACGGCGCGGTGTGCAGGGTGTCGCTCGCGTGGGCGGCGCGCGCGCGTTTCATGCGATGCCCGGCGCGCCGCGACCGAGTCGCGCCACAAAGTGGGCGCATGGCGCGGCGGCGAACTGCGCGAAGGAGCGGTGGCAATGCATGTCCTGAGGCTTTCGGCCGAAACGAATCACTATGAAGTGCGCGGCACGCGATGGCGGTGCGGCAGGAAACGCGCCGCGCACGAAGCAGGCGATGACCGTCGATACGCGGGTCACGCTTCGTTGCGAGAATACGTTTGCGTTGTGTTTGCTTTGTGTTTGCATGATGGCGCAAGCGCTTCGTAGGCAAGGAAGCGCCGCGCTGTCATCTCGACCCGTTGATTGCTCTATTGGTCAGATAGTACTGAAGCCCGCCTGATTAAGAAAGGGTGGAGGCTCGGGGTATACGCAATTTTCCCAAGCCCGATAAATTCAGACAGGTCATTGTTTCACAAGCGAAAAGTTCCGTCGATGACCGTCACCGCATGACCGCCTATTTAGATGGCAGGCTTATCGGCTGCGTCGTCGTAGACGACCTTCACGCGGCCGTCGCGATCGAGCGCGGTGCCTTGCCGGACGGTGTAGGTATCGCCCGGACGGTTGTGTTGTTGCGTTGTTGCGTGAGCAGTGTGGCAAGCGCGGCGTTCGCGCTGCCCGTCACGGGGTCTTCGAGGTTTTCGTCGCCGAGCAGCATCGCGCGCAATTCGAAGGTTGCGGGACCGTCTTCGTCATGCGGACCGTACACGACGATGCCATGCGTATGCACTTCAGTCGTCAGCCGCGTAAGCGCCTCGCCACGCAGCACGAAGTCGAGACATTCGCGCGCATCGTTCAGACGGACGATCAGCCACGGCACGCCGTTGTCCACCATGCAAGGCGGCGAACTGAAATCGATTACCGTCGGCGCGAGCGCTGCCTTCAACCGTTCGCGCTGGTTTTCATCGAGCGCGGCGATGCGCGCGGGCGGCGCGGCAAACGCCCATGCTCCGTCGTCCTGTTCTTCGAGCGTGACCAGACCGACGCCGCATTCCTGCACGAGCCGGCCTTTAGTCTTCAGCGTGTAGCCGGCATCGATCAGCGCGTGCGCGGAGCCGAGCGTCGGATGTCCCGCGAAGGGCAGTTCGACGGCCGTCGTGAAGATGCGCACGCGATAGTCCGCGCGCTGATCGGTCGGCGGAAACAGAAACGCCGTTTCGGAAAGATTGGTCCATCGCGCGATTTGCTGCATGCGTTCGGTGGTGAGACCTTCGGCATCGAAGATCACCGCGAGCGGATTGCCCTTGAACGGCACGGACGTAAAAACATCGACTTGTTTAAATTGCACAACGCGTTGCACGGTTCGGGATGACATGGCGTTTCCACTGTCGATGCGAAAATCGTAGTGACAAAAAAGCCCGACGCTTGATGGCGTCGGGCCGGCTTCAAGCAAAAGATGAAACGTCGTTTCAGTCGACTTCGGCGATCAGTTCGATCTCGACGCACGCGCCAAGCGGAATCTGCGCGACGCCGAAAGCCGAGCGCGCATGCTTGCCGGCATCGCCGAACACGGCCGCGATCAGTTCCGACGCGCCGTTGGTGACGATGTGCTGCTCGGTGAAATCGAAGGTCGAGTTGACGAGGCTCATCAGCTTGACGACGCGCTTCACGCGGTTCAGATCGCCGACGTGCGCGTGCAGCGTCGCGATCAGATCGATGGCGACATTGCGCGCGGCGGCCTGGCCTTCCTCGGTCGAGAGCGTGTCGCCGAGCTTGCCGACGTACGGCTTGCCGTCCTTCTTCGCGATATGTCCGGACAGATACACCGTGTTGCTGCTCTGCGCGCTCATGACATAAGCGGCGGCGGGCGCGCTCGCGGCGGGCAGTTCGATGCCGAGTTCCTTCAGCTTGTCGTACACGTTCGATGCCATCGTTGCTCCTGAGAATGAGGTGGAAGGGCGCTCGCGCGCCCAATGATCAGAGGCTTGCGCGGATCAGCGCGCCGAGCTTGGCCATGCCTTCGTCGATGGTCGCGGGCGGCACCGTGACGAAGGACAGACGCATCGTATTGTGCTCGGCTTCGTTCGCGAAGAACGGACCGCCCGGCACGAAGGCCACGTTCTGCTCGATCGAGCGTTCCAGCAGTTTCATCGAATCGATATGCTTCGGCAGCCTGACCCACACGAACATGCCGCCTTCCGGACGGTTCCATTCGACGCCGGCGGGCATGTGGCGTTGCAATGCATCGAGCATGGCTTCGCATTGGTCACGATACAGCGCGCGGATTTTAGGCACGTGACCGTCGAGGAAACCGTCCTTCACCACTTCGTAGACGATGCGCTGCGTGAGGCTCGGCGTATGCAGGTCGGTCGCCTGCTTGGCCTGCACGAGTTTGAAGTGCAATTCCTCGGGCGCGATGATGTAACCCACGCGCAGACCCGGCGCAAGCACTTTCGAGAACGAACCGAGATGGACGATGTGATCCGGCGCCATCGAAAGCATCGTGGACAGCGGCGCGCCGGCGTAATCGAGCGCGCCGTAGGGATCGTCTTCGATGATCGGGAACGCGGCGGTCTGCGCCAGCGTGGCGAGCGCGCGGCGGCGTTCCAGCGGCAGGCGTCGGCCGGTCGGGTTCTGGAAATTCGGCTGCGCGTAGAGCAGACGCGCGTCGGCGGTCAGCGTGGCGTCGAGCGCTTCGGGAATCAGGCCGTGTTCGTCGGTCGGCACTTGCACGTAATGCGGCTCGAACAGCGAGAAGGATTGCAGCGCGCCGAGATAGGTCGGCGTTTCTACCAGCACGCGGCTGTTCGGATCGACCAGCGTCTTGCCGAGCAGATCGAGCGCCTGCTGCGAGCCGGTCGTGATCAGCACCTGCGTCGGACGAATCTGCGCGCCGCCCATCGAATAGCGCGCGGCGACCCATTCGCGCAGCGGCATGAAGCCTTCGGTCGCGCTGTACTGGAGCGCAGCCGACGGCTGATCGCGCAGGATGCGCTCCGATGCATGCCGCATTTCCTCGACGGGGAAAGTCGCCGGCGAGGGCAGTCCGCCCGCGAAGGAAATGACTTCCGGCCGCTCCGTAACTTTGAGGATTTCCCGAATCGCCGAGCTGGTGAGCTTGCGGGCGCGTTCGGAGAGTTGCCACGGCGTGGCGCGGAGATCGGCTTGATTCATGTGATGCCTCGGTCGCTTTGAAGTGTCGGAAGTGCGGTTGCTTGGGTGGTGCTGCTGTCTTTCGATGCTGCGGAAAGGCTCGATTATCGCGCGTGTGGGCTCAGCGTGCGCTGTTTGGCTGTGCCGCGAGTGCCGAAGCGGCGGGCGCGGGACGCACGGCGGCCTTTCTTCCGGCGATCACGGTGACGATCACCGCTGCCGCATAAATCCACGTCGATGCGGAAACATGCTCGCCGAAGAACAGCGCGGAAAAGGCCATCGTGAAGAAAATTTGCAAAAGCTGAACCTGTCCGACGCGCGCGATGCCGCCTATCGCGAGACCCGCGTACCACGCGAAAAAGCCGATGAACTGCGAGAACAGCGTGACGTAACCGAACGCGAGCCAGGTGCGCAATTGCAGCGGTTCGGGATGCGCCGCGTGATGCGCCCACGCCAGCCAGCCGACCGGCAGCAGCAGAAACGGCGCGGACACCACGAGCGCCCAGCAGATCACCTGCTAGCCGCCGATCTGCCGCGCCAGCCGCGCGCCTTCCGCGTAGCCGAGCGCGCCGATGCCGACCGCCACGAGCATCAGCAGATCGCCCGCCTGCAGGCCGCCGCCCGTTTGCAGCGCGAACGCGACGACGATCACGCTGCCCGCGATCGCGCTCGCCCAGAACGCCTTCGACGGCCGTTCGTGCGACAGCCACGCCGCGTAGATCGCGACGCACAGCGGTTGCAGCCCGTTGACCACCGCGCCATGCGAGGCGGGCACGGTTTTCATCGCCCAGGCGGAAAACACCGGAAACGCGATGATCACGCCAAGCGACACCACGGCGAGGCTCTTGACTTGCGGCCAGGTCGGCAGCTTTTCGCGTCGCCAGAGCAGCAGCGCGGCGGCGGGAATCGCTGCGACGAGCGCGCGCCCGAGGCCGTTCAGCAGCGGATGCACTTCCTGCACGACGATGCGCGTCATCGGCAGCGTCAGACTGAAAATGACGACGCCGATCAGGCCGAGCAGCATGCCTTCGGTTTCGCGGGTTCTCATCGTGCGATGTCTCCTTGCTTTGTGCGGCCGACGCGGTTGCGTCAGCTTTCGGTGTTCGTCGGTGATGCGTGATCTTTGTTGCGCCGAGGCTTCGCTACTGTTTGTTGCGCGGATTCGACCCATTCCGCCGCCTCGCCGAGCGTGACGATGCCGCGATCCGGCAATTCGAACTCCGCGACCAGCGCCGGCGCGCCAGCCGTCGTCTCGACGCGCATCAGATGCGATGCGCCCAGCCACGCGAGCTGATCGGCGATAGCGCCCGCGTCCGGATGAAAGCCCGTCAGTGAGCGCAGCGCGATACCCGATGGCAGCAGCGTATCGCCCGGAAGGCGCGCGGTGTCCCACTGAATCAGCGACGGCGCGACGCCATCGCCCGCGCCTTGCCAGGCGGGAAACGCGCCGTCGTCGGGAACGGTCAGGTTCCACGTATGCCGCCACGCGACATCGGCACGACCGGCGCAATGCGCGCCGGATACTGCTCGCGCCAGCGCGCAAGCGACTTCGGCCGATCCACCCGCGCGACCCAGTGGACGAGTTGCGGGCCATCGGCGTCGAGGCGGCGCTGCATCGCCGGATCGTCGAGGGCGAACAGGCGCGCACGCGGCGCATCGACGCGCGCGGCCGCCGGATCGATCGCGATGATTTCCAGATACGCGCCGCCCGACAGGCTCAGCAGGCGGTTGTGCGTGCGCATCGACGGATGCGCGCCGCCCGCCGCCGAACCGACCGTGAATTCGACCCCGAATTTCGTCGCGATAAAGCGCGCGCCTTCTTCCAGCGTGGCGGCGGCGATCACCAGATGATCGAGTTTCAGCGAGGGAGCGTTCATGGCGATGCGTTGAGTAATCACGGGCCGCTAGCATAACCGCTGGCCGCCGGTCCGAAAGGAGAATGTATCCCCTATCACCATGACAGTAACGGTACAATCGGGCCAATACTATTCGGTACAGTTCCACCGTTTCGACCGAACACCGGAGGCTCGCCATGTCCGTTCCGCTCGATCAGATTCCCGCCCCGCACGACGCCGCGCAACTGACGCTGGTCGATCAGCTGGTGCAATGGGGCAGGCGTCGCATCGACGAACGCGTGTTTCGGCCCGGCATGCGCATGCCGTCGATCCGCAAACTCGCGCTGGACAAGGGCGTGTCGCGCTTCACCGTCGTCGAGGCTTACGAGCGGCTGGTCGCGCACGGTTATCTCGATTCGCGACGCGGTTCCGGTTTCTACGTGCGCGAGCGGACCACGCTGACGCTGGTCGCCAACGGCGCGCCGCCTGCGGTGGCGGTGGAGCGCGAGCCGGTCGAAAGCGCCATCGACGTGGTCTGGCTGCTGCGCAACATGCTGCATACGACGAGTCCGGAGAAAGGCCCCGGCTTGGGCTATCTGCCCGGCCGCTGGCTGGACGACGAACTGATTACCAACGCGCTGCGCTGATGAGCCGTCTGTCCGGCGCGCAAATGCTCGGCTTCGGCACACCGCAGGGTTTTCTGCCGCTGCGTCAGCAATTGCAGACGCGCCTCGCGGAACTGGAGATCGGCGCGACCGCGCAGCAGATCGTGCTGACTTCGGGCATCACGCAGGCGATCGACCTGATCGCGCGCCTCTACGTCAAACCGGGCGATGCCGTGATCACCGGCGATCCCGCGTGGTTCCAGATGTTCGGGCGCTTCGCGTCGCAGGGCGCGCGGCTGATCGGCATGCCGTACACGCCCGGACGGCCCCGATCTCGATGCGCTCGAAACGCTGGTCGCGACCTGGCGGCCGAAGATGCTCATCATCAATTCGGTGCTGCAGAATCCGACCGGCACGTCGCTGACGGCGGCGCAGGCGTATCGCATCCTGCAACTGGCGCAGCAGTACGACTTTATCGTC
Source organism: Candidatus Burkholderia verschuerenii (assembly GCF_001189365.1). Lineage (GTDB taxonomy): Bacteria > Pseudomonadota > Gammaproteobacteria > Burkholderiales > Burkholderiaceae > Caballeronia > Caballeronia verschuerenii. The sequence goes on from NZ_LFJJ01000011.1 coordinate 40,198, forward strand.
GTGGAAGACGATGTGTACGGCGATCTGTGCCCGACCAATTTTCAGGCGACGCGGCTCGCCTCGCTCGATCAACTCAAGCGCGTGATTTTCCTCGGCAGCTTTTCGAAGACGCTGGCGGCGAACCTGCGCGTGGGTTTTATCGCGGCGTCGCCCGATGTGGCCAAGGCGATCGCCGATCAGAAGATGCTGGTCGGCATGACGAGCCCCGAACTCAACGAACGCGTCGTCTATAAAGTGCTGACGGAAGGGCATTACCGTCGACACGTCGAACGGCTGCGCGCACGGCTCGACGGCGTGCGCGACAAGACCGCGCGGATGCTGGAGAAGACCGGCCTCAAGCTGTTTATTCCGCCGTCGGCGGGCATGTTCCTGTGGGCGGACGCGGGCGTCGATTCCGATGGTCTCGCGGCTGCCGGCCACGAAGCGGGCTTTCTGTTGACGCCCGGCAGCCTGTTTTCGCCGCATCAGTCGCCGACGACGTGGATGCGCTTCAACGTCGCCAATTGCGGCGATCCGGCGCTGCCCGCGATGCTGGCCGGGCATCTGGATCGCGCGGCGCGGCGTTCAGCTTGGGCGCAAGCGGCGCGGCAAGTGCGATCGCGCGGACGGCGCGGCGATGAAATCGGCGAGTACGGTTTCGTAGAGCGCGAGCGCGTCCGGTTCGTCGCGGTAACGGCGTTCGTAGATCCGGCTTTGGCCATCGCAGAATTTGAGCGCGAAGTAATCCGCCAGCAGATTGCCTTGCGCTTCCATGTTGAAATCGGCCAGACGGCTGCCGGGACGCAGCATGTAGCCGTAATCCAACCCGATGCGGATCGCGCCGCGCAGCCGCACCGGATAGCCGAGCTGGAACTGCCAGACATGCGTCATTTCGTGGATGAACCACATCCGATTGACGATGTCGCAGCGGGAGAAATCGTCGCGAAAGCAGGCGCGTGGAAAATAGAGGCTGCCGTTCGGCGCCATCGCGATATGGCGCGGCTGCAGGCCGAACGGCAGATAGCCGCGCGGATGCACGCGCACGGTCGAGTAATCGATCGCATCGCCGAATACGAGCCGCGCGAGCGACGTTTCTCCCGATGTCAGCGGGCGGGCCGGATGTTTCGTACGAAAGAGCATGACGTCGAATCGTCTTTCCAAAAAGCGCATGCTAATGGATCGGCGACGGAACATGCGCCCCTTGAAAGCACCGAAACTGCCCATACATCGCACGAATTGGCCGGGACGGGCCAGCACGTATTTCACATTCCGCATCAACGCAATCGAAGAGAGGACCCGACATGGCGCAAGAAACCATGAGCTTCCAGGCAGAAGTGAAGCAACTTCTGCAACTGATGATTCACTCGCTGTACAGCAACAAGGAAATTTTCCTGCGCGAACTCGTTTCGAACGCATCGGATGCCGCCGACAAGCTGCGCTTCGAAGCCATCGAAAACAGCGCGCTGTACGAGAACGATCCGGAACTGCGTATCCGCGTCTCGTTCGATAAAGACGCGCGCACCGTCACCATCGACGACAACGGCATCGGCATGAGCCGCGACGAGGCGATTTCGCACCTCGGCACCATCGCGCGTTCGGGCACCAAGGAATTCTTCTCGAAGCTCTCCGGCGACCAGCAGAAGGACGCCGCGCTCATCGGCCAGTTCGGCGTGGGCTTCTACTCGGGCTTTATCGTCGCCGACAAGATCACGGTGGAAACGCGTCGCGCGGGACTGCCGGCGAGCGCGGGCGTGCGCTGGACCAGCGCGGGCGAGGGCGATTTCGACATCGAGGAAATCGAGCGCGCGCAACGCGGCACGACCATCACGCTGCATCTGCGTGCCGATGAAGACGATCTGCTGTCGTCGCACAAGCTCAAGTCGATCATCCAGAAGTATTCGGATCACGTCGCGCTGCCCATTCTGATGAAGAAGGAAGAATGGGACGCCGAGAAGAGCGCGATGGTCGAAAAGGACGAAGACGAGACCGTCAATCAGGCGAGCGCGCTGTGGACGCGGCCGAAGAACGACATCACGGACGAGCAGTACAAGCAGTTCTACCAGCACATTTCGCACGATCACGACGAACCGCTTTCGTGGACGCATAACCGGGTGGAAGGCCGCAGCGAGTACACGCAGTTGCTGTATGTGCCGAAGCATGCGCCGTTCGATCTGTGGAATCGCGAGCATCGCGGCGGGCTGAAGCTGTATGTGAAGCGCGTCTTCATCATGGACGATGCCGAGCAACTGCTGCCGGCGTATCTGCGCTTCGTGAAGGGCGTGGTGGATTCGGCGGACTTGCCGCTCAACGTATCGCGCGAAATTTTGCAGGAAAGCCGCGATGTGAAGGCGATCCGCGAAGGCGTGACCAAGCGCGTGCTGTCGATGCTCGAAGACATCGCGACGACTTCCGCCGAAGCGATGGAAGACGCCGACAAGCAGAAGTATCAAACGTTCTGGAACGAGTTCGGTCAGGTGCTGAAGGAAGGCATCGGCGAGGACTTCGGCAATCGCGAGCGGATCGCCAAGCTGGTGCGCTTTGCCTCGACGCATAACGACAGCGACGAGCAGACCGTGTCGCTTGCGGATTACGTGTCGCGCATGAAGCCCGAGCAGTCGAAGATCTACTACGTGACCGCCGACAACTGGCTGGCCGCGAAGAACAGCCCGCATCTCGAAGTGTTCCGCAAGAAGGGCGTCGAAGTGCTGCTGCTGACGGATCGCGTCGACGAATGGATGCTGTCGTTCCTGAACGATTTCGACGGCAAGCCGCTGGCTAGCGTCGCGCGCGGCGATCTGGATCTCGGTTCGCTCAACGACGAAGAAAAGCAGCAGCAGGAAAAGGTCGGCGAGGAACTGAAGCCGCTGGTCGAGAAGATGAAGGAAGCGCTCGAAGGCAAGGCCAAGGACGTGCGCCTGACCTTCCGCCTGACCGATTCGCCGAGCTGCCTCGTCGCCGACGAAGGCGACATGAGCGGCTATCTGCAACGCATGCTGAAGGCGGCGGGACAGAAGGCGCCGCAAGCGGAGCCGATTCTCGAAGTGAATCCGGAGCATCCGCTGGTCAAGGGCCTGAATCCGGACGCCGCGAATTTCGGCGACTGGTGCCATCTGCTGTTCGATCAGGCGATGCTGGCCGAAGGTGGCCAACTGGACGATCCGGCGAGCTTCGTGAAGCGCACGAATGCGCTGTTGCTGACGCGCTGATCGTTCGACGTTCGATGCGATGAAGCAAGAACGCGCCGCCGGGGAACCGGCGGCGCGTTTTTTATTTGGGCTTGCGGTCCTTGGTGGATTGCGCCAGTACCGACGCGGCGAGCTCCTTGGTTTCCTTCGAATACTTCGTGCTGTGAAGTACTTCGCCCGCGACGTGTTCCATATGCGCGCCCGTTTGCTTGCTGGTATGCGACTGCGACAGCGCGGAACCGGCCAGCTTCTTCTTGATGGCCGACGCCTTCGGATCGTGCAGCGATTCCGCTGCGAGATGCGCGACTTTTTTCGATGTCTGTTTCTTGTTGTCCGACATTCGGTGTGCCCTCGATAAGTGCCGGCGGCCTCGCGTCCGGCGGATGTCATCCTGACGGCCGGCCGTCAAGTTTCCACCGATGCACGCGCGCGATCCATACGATTCGTCCTGAGCATGCGCTGGTCCTTATAATCGACGCCATGCCGATTTCCACTGCTCGCGTCGATCGACACTGGCGCATCGCGCCGCGTCCGTCGCTCGGCGCTCATCACACCGACTGGCTCACTCGCGGCGGCTCGCTCACCGCGCATCTGCGCACGCTCGGCCGCGTCACCGTCGAGGTCACGCGCGAAGCCGTCGATCGGCCGTGGCGCGACGAATGGCGCGCGCTCAGCATCGCGCCGCGCACGCCGGTCTGGGTCCGCGAAGTCGCGTTGAAGGTCGACGATGTGCCGTTCGTCGTCGCGCACAGCATCGTGCCGCTCGCGCACAGCACGGGCATCTGGCAATCGATGCGCCGCCTGCGCACGCGACCCCTCGCCGAACTGCTCTACAGCGATAGCAGTGTGTCGCGGTCCGTGCTGGTGAGCCGCAGCGTCACGGCGCGGCATCCGCTGCATCGGCTGGCGGCGCGTCAGGGCGATACGAAGCACGCGCTCGTCGCGCGCCGCTCCGTGTTCAGGCGGCACGGCGCGCCGCTGATGGTCACCGAATGCATGCTCGATGCGCTGTGGTCGACGCTCGCCGCATCGGATGAGCGGACGCATCATCGCGATCACGCGCGTGCGTACGATCATCTGGCGTCGCACGCGAAACGCATCGTGCGCGGCGAGGCGAAATGAAGCTCGCAGGCTTTCCGCCTATCGGCGATGCGCGTACGCATACGCTTATTCTCGGCAGCTTTCCCGGCGTGGCATCGCTCGTGGCGACGCAGTATTACGCGCATCCGCGAAATCAGTTTTGGCGGCTGGTCGGCGCGGCGATCGGCGAGCCGTTGCACGAAATGGCCTACGACGCTCGCATCGAACGGCTGTTGGAACACGGCATCGGCCTGTGGGATGTGCTCGCCGCCTGCGAGCGCGAAGGCAGTCTCGACACCGCGATCCGCCACGCATCGCCGAACGATTTCGCTGCATTCCACACGCGCTTTCCGATGCTGCGCAAGGTGTGCTTCAACGGCAAGACTTCGGGCAAATTCGCGCCCGTACTCGCCGCCGCTGGCTACGCCACCCTCATCCTCCCGTCGTCGAGCGCGGCCAATGCTATCCTCTCGTTCGACCAAAAACTGCGCGTCTGGCGCGACATCCTCACTCATGACGAATCTGATCAAGCGCGCATCGGCTGAAGCACGCGCGTTCCGCGGCAAGCAGGACAAACAGAACTGCAAGCACAACCGCCGCAACGACGCGCACGATGACGACCTCGCCAACGCCCCGCGCATCGACGCGCCGCGCAAGCCGCGTTTCGCGCCCGTGACGTTCTCGGAAGAGGGCGGCGTGCGCTATCTGCATTTCGGCACGGAATGGATTCAGGGCGCGATGCGGATCCGCAAGCCCGATCACATCGAACTCGAATACGCGCAGCAGATGATGGCGTGGCTGCTGTTCGTCGAAACGCCCGAGCGCATCGTGCAACTCGGGCTGGGCGCGGCGGCGCTGACGAAGTTCTGCTATCGCTTTCTCAAGCGCGCGAAGGTCGAGGCGGTCGAGTTGAATCCGGCAGTCGTGATCGCCGCGCGCGCGATGTTCGAGCTGCCCTACGACGACGCGCGTCTCACCGTCACCGAACTCGATGCGTGGGACTTCGTCAACGATCGCACCAATCACGGCAGTATCGGCGCGCTGCAGATCGATATCTACGATGCCACCGCGCGCGGTCCGGTGCTGGACAGCGTGTCGTTCTATCGCGCGTGCCGCGCGTGTCTGACGCCCGAAGCCGGCATCGTCACGATCAACCTGTTCGGCGATCATCCGAGCTTCGTGCGCAATATGCGTCACCTCAACGAAGCCTTCGATCGTCGCGTGATCGCGCTGCCGGAAGTGCACGACGGCAATCGCATCGTGCTGGCGTTCGCGGGTCCGTCGCTCGAGATTTCGTTCGACAAGCTCAACGAACGCGCCAGGCTGATCGAAGCGCAACTCGGTCTGCCCGCGCGCAAGTGGGTCAAAGGTCTCGCGCAAAGCGCCGGACTGCCGACGACCGGCGCCTTCACCATCTAAAAAGCACCAGAACGGCGCGCGGCATTACATAAGCCTTTCACATCAGGGGAATGTTGGGGATTCCCCCTGATTGACCGGCTTTTTTCGGTCCATATACTCCCTCTGTTATTTCGGGGCGCTTTCAGCGGCATGTCATCCGACACCGGCACGTCCGCCGGGCCGCATCGACAAAAGCGAATGCTCAAAACAAAGAGAGGAGACCGTTCATGGCTCACGAAGCTGCGACCGGCATTGGACAACCGCGCAACAAGCATTGGCATTGGCATTGGCATTGGCATTGGCATTGGCATTGGCATTGGCATTGGCATTGGCATTGGCATTGGCATTGGCTTTGGCTTTGGCTTTGGCTGCTGATTCTTCCCTGGATCGGCGTGGTGTGGGTGCCGTTTTACAACAAGATCGAGCCCGTTCTGTGGGGCTTTCCGTTTTTCTACTGGTATCAGTTGCTGTGGGTGCTGATCAGCGCGGTCATCACCGCGGTCGTCTATAAGAAGACCAAGGCGCTGCCTTCGGCACGCAAGGCCGGAGGTGCGCGATGAACATGACCGCAACCTTCGTTTTCGTGCTGTTCTTCGTCGGCGTGACGATTCTCGGCTTTATCGCCGCGCACTGGCGTAAAGGCGATCTCGGCCAGCTCGACGAATGGGGTCTCGGCGGACGACGCTTCGGCACCATCGTGACGTGGTTCCTGATCGGCGGCGATCTCTACACGGCGTACACCTTCGTCGCGCTGCCGGCGCTCGTGTTCGGCGCGGGCGCGACGGGCTTCTTCGCGCTGCCATATACGATCCTGATCTATCCGTTCGCGTTCGTCGTGTTCCCGAAGCTGTGGAGCATCGCGAAGCGTCACGGCTACGTGACCGCCGCCGACTTCGTGCATGCGCGCTACAACAGCCGCATGCTGGCGCTGGCGATCGCGGTGACGGGCATCGTCGCGACCATGCCGTATATCGCGCTGCAACTGGTCGGCATCGAAGTGGTGATCGGCGCCCTCGGCTTCTCGACGCAAGGTCTGCTCGGCGATCTGCCGCTGATCATCGCGTTCGCGATTCTGGCCGCGTACACTTACACGTCCGGCCTGCGCGCGCCCGCGATGATCGCCGTCGTGAAAGACGTGCTGATCTACATCACGATCATCGCCGCGATGATCGTGATTCCGGCGCAGCTCGGCGGCTTCAGCCATATCTTCGGCGTCGTGCCAAGCGGCAAGCTGCTGCTGAAAGCACCCGATACCGCCAGCCTGAACGGCTACAGCGCGTACGCGACGCTCGCGGTCGGCTCGGCGCTGGCGCTGTTCCTGTACCCGCACTCGGTCACGGCGATTCTGTCGTCGAATTCGGGCAACACGATCCGCCGCAACATGGCGCTGCTGCCGGCGTATTCGCTGGTGCTCGGGCTGCTCGGCTACATGGCGCTCGCCTCGGGCGTGAAGGACATGCCGGAGTACGCGTCGTACTTCAAGGCCTACGGCGCGAACTTCGCGGTGCCGGCACTGTTCCTGCACTTCTTCCCGTCGTGGTTCGTGGGCGTGGCGTTCGCGGCGATCGGTATCGGCGCGCTGGTTCCGGCGGCGATCATGTCGATCGCGGCAGCGAATCTGTACACGCGCAACGTGCATCGCGAGTTCATCAATACGTCGATGACGCCGGAGCAGGAGACCAACGTTGCCAAGCTGGTGTCGCTGATCGTGAAGGTCGGCGCGGTCGTGTTCATTCTCGCGCTGCCGCTGACCTACGCCATTCAGCTGCAACTGCTCGGCGGGATCTGGATCATCCAGACGCTGCCCGCGCTGGTGCTCGGCCTCTACACGCGCGTGCTGGATCATCGCGGTCTGCTGATCGGCTGGGCGGTCGGTATCGCGTCTGATACGTGGATGGCGGCATCGCTGCAACTGAAGGGTTCGATCTTTACCGTGAACCTGTTCGGCTACTCGGTGCCGGGTTACGCGGCCGTGTGGGCGCTGATCATCAATCTGGTCGTGTCGATCGTCGTCAGCGTGCTGGTGCGCGTGATGGGCCTCAAGCGCTCGGAAGACCGCACGCGTCCGGAAGATTATCTGGACGTCGTCGAAAGCTGATTTCGACCGCCGCCCGACGCGGTTCGCGAAATGCTGCTAAAACGCCCGTAACAGCCCTCCGGCCGTTGCGGGCGTTTTTTTCATCGGCGCGGGACTTTCTGGACGCGATCAAGACGCGAGCGAACGATGCTTTCCCCGACTTCCTCCGCACTCCGACGTGGCCGCGTGGCGCGCCTTCTGCACGCGTTCGCCTCGCCGTATTTCCGCTATCGGCACGCGAATCTGATCCACGCGATACGCGTGGCGCTCGGCATGGCGACATCGTTTATCGTCACGTCGGGCATCAACCTGCCGCACGGCGTATGGGCGTCGGTGTCGCTGCTGGTCGTGGTCGGCGGTTTGCAGCACTACGGCAATATCCGCAAGAAGGCGGCGGAGCGGGCCATCGGCACCATGCTCGGCGCGGTTCGGACTATTTCTCATCCTCGTGCAGACGATCTTCGGCGCGCCGTGGCTGTTCTTTCTGCTGATGTCGGTGATCGCGGGCGGCTGCGCGTATTACGCCATTGGCAAGGCGGGCTACGTGGCGCTGTTGACGGCGATCACGATGGTCATCGTCTCGGGTCACGGCGATCTGGATTTCAGCACCGGCTTGTGGCGCACGGCGAACGTGCTGATCGGCATCGTGATCGCGCTGGCGTTTTCGTTCGTGCTGCCGCAATACGCGATCTATTCGTGGCGTTACCGGCTCGCGGACAATCTGCGCGAATGTGCACGGCTCTACGGCGCGCTGCTCGACGGTTCGCCGCTGATCGCCGAGGAAACCGCGCGCCGTTTCTACGCGATGAGCCAGAGGCTCGTGCAATCGCGTGCGCTGATGGAATCGGTCGCCAAGGAAACGGATGTGCCGCTGGCGCGGCTGGAGGAGATTCAGCGTCTGCATCGCGCGATTCTGGCGGCGCTCGAAATGCTGACCAGTTCGATGCCGGAAGTCGGCAGCGCGCGCAACTTCGCGCTTGCCTGCACGCCGCGCGAGCTTCAGGTGCGCCAGCAGTTGCTGCGGATGGCGCGTGCGCTGCGATTCGGCCGGGTGAGTCTGCTGTACCGAAGCAACGATGCACCGCTTCAGTTGACGGAACCGTGCGCGGAAGCCGACGGCGATACGACGATGACGCAAGGCATGCACTGGCTCGCGATGCGATTCTCGAAACAGGTCGAGCGCTTGCGGCTGCGGCTGTCGGAGATCGAGCGGCAGTGGAATATAGAGGGCGCGCGGCCGCTCAACGGCTGACGCGGCGCGCCTGGCGTTTCGATTGACTTAAGCCGCCGCCGCTTCTTCCGGATGGACGACGTTGATGAGCCAAGGCACGCCGAAGCGATCTTTCACCATGCCGAAGCCCTGCGTGAAGAACGTGGATTGCCACGGCGTCAGAATGTCGCCGCCATCGCTCAACGTAGTGAACACGCGTTCGCCGGATGCGGCATCGTCCGCGGCGATGGACAGCGTGAAGCCCGAATATTCGCGGCGCGGCTGACCGAATTGGCCGTCCGACACCATGATCGCGTTCGGTCCGACGCTGAACACGCCGTGCATGACCTTGTCGTGCCATTCGGGCGGGACGTTCGCGGCGTCCGGCGTATCGCGGAAGCGGACCAGCGTGTGAATCTGCGCGCCGAAAGCGGCCTGATAGAGCGCGAGCGCGTCGGCGCAATCGCCGTGATAAAACAAATAAGTGTCCAGCTGCATGTCAGACTTCCGAGCAAAGGCGGGCGTTCCGCGATAGCTGGGAGTCTATTGCACGGCCATGCTCGGACGGCTCTGAAAGCATGAAAATTACGTGTTCAGACGACTAAACACAGTGTTTCCTGCGCGAAATGACGCGATTTTTCGCTATTCGCGTGATCGGCGCAATAAAAAACGCGCGGACTCGCCGCGCGTTTTCATGCTTGTGCCGCTCAAGCTTATTGCAGCGCAGTGATCAGCTTTTCCAGCTTGATCGCGTCCGCGGCGAACGCGCGGATGCCTTCGGCGAGCTTTTCGGTGGCCATCGCGTCGTCGTTGACGAGGAAGCGGAAGGTCGATTCATCGATGGCGATCTTTTCGATGTTCTCGTTCTTCACGCTTTCCGGCGACAGCTTGCGATCGACCTTGTCGTTGCTGTCGGCGAGCTTCTTCAGCAGATCCGGGCTGATGGTGAGCAGATCGCAGCCGGCCAGTTCGGTGATCTGGCTGACAGTGCGGAAGCTCGCGCCCATCACCTCGGTCTTGTAGCCGAACTTCTTGTAGTACGCGTAGATGCGGCGCACCGACTGCACGCCCGAATCGTTCGCGCCGCCGTTCTTGACTTCGTCCCATTCCGCGCCCGCCGACTTCTTATACCAGTCGTAAATACGGCCGACGAACGGCGAAATCAGTTGCGCGCCCGCTTCGGCGCAGGCCACGGCTTGCGCCAGCGAGAACAGCAGCGTCATGTTGCAGTGAATGCCTTCCTTCTGCAGCACTTCGGCCGCGCGGATGCCTTCCCAGGTCGACGCCAGCTTGATCAGCACGCGATCGCGGTTCATGCCGGCGGCTTCGTACAGCTTGATGATTTCGCGGCCCTTGTCGATCGACGCCTTGGTGTCGAACGACAGACGCGCGTCGACTTCGGTCGAGACGCGGCCCGGGACGATCTTCAGAATTTCGGTGCCGAACGCAATCAGCAGATGGTCGATGATCTGACCCATCGGCTTATTCTTGTGCTCCTTGACGGTCTTTTCGAGCAGCGGCTTGTAGTCGTCCTTCTGCACGGCCTTCAGAACCAGCGACGGATTGGTCGTCGCGTCCTGCGGCTTGAATTCGACGAACTGTTGGAAGTCGCCCGTATCGGCGACGACGGTGGTGTATTGCTTGAGCTGGTCGAGAGCGGATGTCATGTCGTATCGTCGGCGCGTGGCGCCTTGTCAAATGCGGTAACCCGCGGATAACCATGATCGCGATGCCGTGCGGCGATGTCCCGCGCGCGGCGCGCGCCCTGAGTTCACATCGATATTTTAGTCCTGCACGCGGCATTCCCGCTTGCGGCGTGCACGTTGCGCGCGAGATTTCGACCGGCGGCGCGTTCTTGCGTTCCTTGCTCGTTCCTCGGGCGTTCCCGATCAGTCGACGGCGTAGGCGAGTTCGTGCCAGCGGCGCACCGTGCCCGAGCCTATCTGGCCGCGCGGGAAGCGCATCGCGCGGACTTCCTCGAGCGCGCGGGCGTCTTTTTGCGGATCGCCGCAACTCATTTTAAGAACGACGTCCTGCACGGTGCCGGCATCGTCGAGCAGGACGCGAACGATCGTCTTGCGTTTCTGGGCAGCGCCGGACGGCGCGCCGCGCGCCAGCAGTTTGTCGATCAGGGCCATGACGGTGAGGCGAGAGCGTGGATGAAGCATCGGCTGCGCAATGGTCAGCCGAATTCTCCATTGTAGGCGGCTCGCAAGCGCCCGCTCAGGCGCGTCGCGCGTTCAGGACGAAATGTGTCAAAACGCCCGCGACCAGTCCCCAGAATGCCGAGCCGATCGACAACAAAGTCAGGCCCGACGCCGTCACCATGAACGTCACCAGCGCCGGTTCACGCTGACGCACGTCGGCCATCGCGTTGGCGAGCCCGCTCGTGATCGAGCCGAACAGCGCGAGCGCCGCGACCGACACGACCAGCGCTTTCGGAAACGCCGCGAACAGCGCCGCGATGGTCGGTGCCCGCGATCAGATAGAACACGCCGCACCACACGGCCGCCGTGTAGCGCTTGTCGCGATTTTCGTGCGTCTCGCGTCCGATGCAGATGGCCGCCGTGATCGCCGCGAGATTGACGCCGTGCGAGCCGAACGGCGCGAGCAGCAGCGAGGCGATGCCGGTGGTCGAAATCAGCGGCGCGGACGGCGTGGTGTAGCCGTCGGCGCGCAGCACGGCGATGCCCGGCACGTTCTGCGACGCCACCGCGACGATAAACAGCGGCACGCCGATGCTGATCGCCGCCGACACCGAGAACGTCGGCATCGTGAAGACGGGATGCGCGAGCGCGACATGAAAGCGCGAAAAGTCGAGCAGCCCGAGCGCGCCCGCCAGCGCGATGCCCGCGACGAGCGTTGCCGGAATCGCGTAACGCGGCACGAAGCGCTTGCCGATCAGATAGACGAAGAACATCGCGATGACGAGCGCGGTCTGATGTTCCGTCGCATGAAAAATCTCGATGCCGATCTCGAACAGAATGCCCGCCAGCAGCGCCGCCGCGATGCCCGACGGCACGCGCTTCATCAGCGTGTCGAACCAGCCGGTCAGGCCGACGGCGCTCAGCAGCGCGGCGCAGATGACGAACGCGCCGATCGCATCGGAATAGGGCACGTTCGGCAGCGACGACACCAGCAGCGCCGCGCCCGGCGTCGACCACGCGACCACGACCGGCGCGCGGTATCGCAGCGACAGACCGATGGTGCACAAGGCCATGCCCATCGAGAGCGCCCAGATCCACGAGGAAATCTGCGCGTCGCTCAGGTGCGCGGCCTGACCGGCCTGAAACATCAGCACGAGCGAGCTGGTGTAGCCCGTCATCATCGCGACGAAACCGGCGACGAGCGTGGAAACGGAGGTATCGGAGAAGGGACGCAGGGGCGCGCGCACGACGGGCGCGGAAGGCGATGCTTTCATTTTTCGAGTGTGTGTTGCGTGTATTACTTGTGTGTTACTTGGATAAGGCGCGCATCGCGGCTTCGAGACCGGCCATCGTCAGCCCGTACATCCGGTTGCCGAGGATATTGCGAATCGCCGCGATCGACTGGCGATATTCCCACAAACGCTCCGGCTCCGGATTGAGCCACGCGTGATGCGAAAACTGATCGGCGAAGCGGCGCAGCCAGACCGCGCCCGCTTCGGCATTGTTGTACTCGACGGAGCCGCCCGGTTGCAGGACTTCGTACGGGCTCATGGTGGCGTCGCCTACGAAGATCAGCTTTGTAGTCGGGCGTGAACTTGTGCAGCACGCACGTCGAAGGTCGACGCGCGCTCGGTGTGGCGGCGGCAATTGTTCTTCCACAGATAGTCGTACACGCAGTTGTGGAAGTAATAGAACTCAAGATGTTTGAATTCCGCCTTTGCTGCCGAGAACAGCTCTTCGACGCGCTTGATGTGATCGTCCATCGAGCCGCCCACGTCGAGCAGCATCAGCACCTTCACGTTGTTGTGACGCTCGGGCACCATCTTGAGATCGAGCCAGCCGGCGTTCGCGGCGGTGCTGCGGATGGTGTCGGGCAGATCGAGTTCTTCCGCCGCGCCTTCGCGCGCGAAACGGCGCAGACGCCGCAGCGCGACCTTGATGTTGCGCGTGCCGATTTCCACCTGATCGTCGTAGTCGGCATAGGCGCGCTGATCCCACACTTTCACGGCGCTGCGATTGCCCGAGGCCTCGCCGCCGATCCGAAAGCCTTCCGGGTTATATCCGCCGTGCCCGAACGGCGACGTGCCGCCCGTGCCGATCCACTTGTTGCCGCTTTCGTGACGGCCTTTCGCTCGTCCATCAGTTCCTTGAAGCGCTCCATCAGCTTGTCGAGACCGCCGAGCGCCTCGATACGCTTCTTTTCTTCCGCCGAGAACTCGCGTTCCAGACGCTTCTTGAGCCAGTCGAGCGGGACCTCGAAAGCCTGGTCGGGAATCTGCGTGACGCCGTGAAAGTACTCGCCGAACGTGCGATCGAACTTGTCGAAGTACTTCTCGTCCTTGACCAGCGTCATGCGCGCGAGAAAGTAGAACTCGTCCAGCGACGGCTGGATGACCTGCGCCTTGAGCGCTTCGAGCAGCGTCAGATATTCCTTGACGGAGACGGGCAGCTTCGCGTTGCGCAACGAGTAGAAAAAGTCGATCAGCATGGCGCGGTCTCCTTGACGCTTTCGTAGCTCAGCGGTCGAGCCGGAACTTCAGGTTGGCACGCACCGCCGGCCATTCCGATTCGATGATCGAGAACACGACCGTATCGCGATACGCGCCGTTCCGGCTGATGCCGCTGTTGCGCAGAATGCCGTCCTGTTTCGCGCCCAGCCGCGCAATCGCCGCGCGCGATGCGTGATTCATGAAATGCGTGCAGAACTCGACGGCGATCGTGTGCAGTTGCTCGAACGCGTGCGTGAGCAACAGCAGCTTGGCTTCGGCATTGAGCGAGGTTTTTTGCACCCGCTTCGCATACCACGTATGGCCGATTTCCAGCCGCCGATTCGCCTCTTCGACATTGAAATAACGCGTCGAGCCGACGATCTCGCCGCTCTTCTTGTCGATCACCGTGAACGGCTGCGCGCCCAGCCGATCGCGCATGTCGAGCGCGGTGTCGAGATAGGCGCGCGTTTCCTCGGGCGAGGGCACGAAGGTGTACCAAAGCTTCCACAATTCGCCGTCGCTGGCGGTGGCGCTCAGGGCGTGCTCGTGTTCGAGCGTGAGAGGCACGAGCCTGACGTGCTCGCCTTCCAGCGTGACGGGTTCGATCCAGCGGCTCATTTGTCTTCTAGCGATGATTGCGGTTCATGAACAGCAGCCGTTCGAACAGCGCGACATCCTGCTCGTTCTTCAGCAGCGCGCCGTGCAGCGGCGGGATGATCTGCTTCTGATCGTCGGAGCGCAGCGCTTCGGGCGGAATGTCTTCGGCGAGCAGCAGCTTGAGCCAGTCGAGCAGTTCGGACGTCGACGGCTTCTTCTTCAGGCCCGACACATTGCGCAATTCGAAGAAGCTCTGCATCGCGGCGGCGAGCAGGTCCTGCTTGATGTTCGGAAAATGCACCTCGACGATATCCTTCATCGTCTGCGCATCCGGGAACTTGATGTAGTGGAAGAAGCAGCGGCGCAGGAACGCGTCCGGCAACTCCTTCTCGTTATTCGACGTGATGATCACCAGCGGCCGATGCCGCGCCTTCACGAGCTCGCGCGTCTCGTAGACATAGAACTCCATGCGGTCGAGTTCGCGCAGCAGATCGTTCGGGAATTCGATATCCGCCTTGTCGATCTCGTCGATCAGCAGCACCGACTGCGAATCCGAGTCGAAGGCCTGCCACAGCACGCCCTTGACGATGTAATTGCGGATGTCCTTCACGCGCTCGTCGCCGAGTTGCGAATCGCGCAGGCGCGAGACCGCGTCGTACTCGTAGAGACCCTGCTGCGCCTTGGTCGTCGACTTGATATGCCATTGCAGCAGCGGCATGCCCAGCGCGGTAGCGACTTCCTCCGCCAGCATGGTCTTGCCGGTGCCGGGTTCGCCCTTGATCAGCAGCGGCCGTTGAAGCGTCATCGCGGCGTTCACCGCGAGTTTGAGGTCGTCTGTCGCAACGTACTGCGATGAGCCTTCGAAACGCATGACGAAGATCCCGGTCGGAGAAAAAAATCCCAGTATAAGTCAGAAGACCTTTTGAGATAGCCGCGCGGCAGGTATCGTGTGAGCCGCCGTCGACGGGCTGTCGGGGCCGTGCCGGACGCGGTTTTCGAACGCGCGCGACGGCCGTTGCGGACCATCGCGCGGGCGGTGGCTGGGCGCGCGTGCAATTTCCGTACGCGGCCGTGCGCGCCGGGCAGGGACGAATTGTCGCAGGCGGAAACGCTGCCTTGCGCCACGCCGTCGTCGTACTTGACGAAGGAATCGCTGCCCCCGGTGCGGGCGGCGTTGTTGGCGTAGCTGATACCGGCATCGATGATGCCGTACAGGGTGACGCTGCTCTGAGCGTGGGCGGTCGTTGCTGCGAGCGAGGCAAAAGCGGCGAGAGCGGCGGTTGCCAAGAGATTCTTCTTCAAAACAAGCTCCGTGAGTTGTTGGTTCGCGGTGTGCGGTCGTTGTGGTTCAACGCGTGTCTGCGATGTATCACGCTCTGTTGGCGTGTGACAGCGACGGGCGAAATGTAGCGGTCGCTAAAGAAACAAATGTGACAGTGCTTTCACGCGCCTTGCGCTGTGTCGCGCGTGCAACAGCACTAGGCTCTATTCACATTTGAAGAAATGTGTTTACATCTCATCTTTTGCGTAAGCGATCAAGATGAGTCGAATGTTGCTGACCGATGAGATATGGGGACGACTGGAGTCCATTGTTCCGGGTAAGCC
>NZ_LFJJ01000105.1 GCF_001189365.1 Candidatus Burkholderia verschuerenii
ATTCTTCATCCATGGCCTGATCGGCGCTTTGTCGTCAAGCACTCAAGGTAGGAGCCCGGTGCCTAAATTGGGCACGCCGGGATCTGTGCGGGGGGTGTTCAGTAATGGACATCCCTACCGCAATCGAGGAGAACGCTGAATGAACGACGCAATCGATCCGGCGATGGTGGCCGTGCTGACGCAACTGTGGCGGGCAAAGCAGGAGACGCCGGCACGCGCGTGGTCGCTGGCGAAGCTCGCGAAACAGGCCGATCTGCCGATGAGCACGCTCAAGCGGCAACTGACGTCGCTGACGGACGCGGGCCTAGTCGAGACGAAGGACGACGAGGAAGGCACGGGCAGCGCGTAGCTGAGCGAAGGCGGGGAGACGTTGTGTGCGGCGGTGTTTGGGAATAATCGGCCTTGAATCCCCTGTCGTCTTTGATATACGATGTAGATATCAAATATCGAGGAGCAGGAAATGGGTCGAATTCTGGTCGATCTGCCAGATGAACAGATTGACGAACTGGCCGCATTGGGCGAATTGCAGCAGCGTTCCCGCGCGGCAGTCATTTGCGATGCCATTAGCGAGTATGTCGAGAGCAATAAACGGCGTCCGGCGGTTGACGTGTTTGGCTTGTGGAAGAATCGGCGGATCGACGGTTTGCGCTATCAGCAGGAGTTGCGGGAGGAATGGTAAAAGCGGTCTTCGATACGAATATCCTGATCGACTATCTCAACTCTATCGATGCGGCGAGAATCGAACTGGAGCGCTACGAGCAGCGCGCGATCAGCATCATTACATTGATGGAAGTACTTGTCGGCGCGAGGCCTGACGAAGCCCCGGCGATCCGCGCGTGGTTGTCTACATTCGACGTCATCCATCTCGACCTTGCCGTAGCGAATCAAGCGGTTTCGATTCGGAGGAAGTCGCGCATGAAATTGCCCGATGCGATCGTCTGGGCGTCCGCACAGTTGACGAACGCGTTGCTCGTCACTCGCAATACGAAGGATTTTTCGGCGGACGATCCCGGTGTCCGCGTCCCTTACCAACTCTAGTTGAATCCTCGGCGCCGCCTTGGACATCCACATCACGCTCCATGGCCGCCGCGACCTGACCGGCCAGATCTACGGCCAGTTGCGCGCGGGCATCATCGAGGGAAGGCTGGCCGCGCATGCGCGTCTGCCGTCCACGCGCGATCTCGCCGCGCAGCTCGGCGTTTCGCGCAAGACCACGCTCGATGTCTTCGAGCGGCTCATCGCGGAAGGCTTTCTGCGCACGCGCGCGGGCGATGGCACTTTCGTCGCCGATGGCCTGACGCGTCTGCCGGCCGCGCGCGCCGAAGCCGCGACGTCGCACGCGCGCGCGACCGGCATCTGGCGCGCGATGCCCGAGCGCATGGCCATGCCGATGCCGCCCGCCGAATTCACGCTCGATTGCGATTTCAGAGGCGGCGTGACCGACAAGACACTGTTTCCCTACGACGACGCGTGGCGACGCTGCTTGAATCAGGCGCTGCGCAAGCAGGCGCGCGGGCGGCGGCGTCGCGGGGTATCGCGATCCGGGCGGCGAGCAGGAATTGCGGCTCGGCATCGCGCGTTACCTCGCTTTCAGTCGCGCCGTGACGTGCAACTGGCAGGACGTGATCGTCACGCAAGGCGCGCAGCAGGCGCTCGATCTGCTGGCGCGCGTGGTCGTTCAGCCGGGCGATGTCGTCGCGGTCGAAGAGCCGGGTTATCCGCCGGCGCGCGCGCTGTTCGCCGCGCAGGGCGCGCGGATCGCCCATGTGCCGGTCGATGGCGAAGGCATCGTCGTGCGCAAGCTGCCGCGTAATACGCGGCTCGTCTACGTGACGCCATCGCATCAGTTTCCGCTCGGCATGCCGATGAGTCTGGAGCGCCGCATCGAACTGCTCGAATGGGCGGCGAAGCGCGGCGCGGTGATCGTCGAGGACGATTACGACGGCGAGTTCCGCTTCGAAGGACGGCCGGTGGAGTCGCTCAAGAGTCTCGATCGCGCGGGGCTGGTCGCTTATGTCGGCACGTTTTCGAAGACGATGTTTCCGGATTTGCGGATCGGCTACGTCGTGCCGCCGGCGGCGCTCGCCGGGCCGCTCTGGAGCGCGAAGCAGATCTGCGACTGGCATAGCTGCCTGCTCACGCAAAGCGCGCTCGGCGCGTTCATGCTCGACGGCGCGTACGCCAAGCATCTGCGTCGCATGCACAAGGCGTATGCGGAACGGCGCGCGACATTGCTGCGCCATCTCGCGACCGGTCTCGCGCCGTGGTTCGAAGCGCTGCCCGCGACGGCGGGCATTCATCTCGTCGCGCATCTGACGGACACGCTCGACGAAGCACGCGTCGTCGCGGCGGCGCGAGAGGTGTCGGTCGGACTGTATGGAATCCGCGGCTTTTACGCGGACAAGTCAACCGAGCAGGGCGTGCTGCTCGGCTACGGCGGGACGAACGTCGACGCCATCGAGCGCGGCATGACACGGCTCGCCGCGCTCATGCCGACGCTCTGATCATCGCGCGATCACTGATCGCACAACAGCAGCACTTTTTCCTGCGCGGTGCAGCTCTGCTTCTTGGGCTTCGGCGCATCGGCGTCGACGCTGCGGGCGGACACTTGCTGCGCGCCGCCCGGCGATTGCTTGGCCAGCGCATCACGATGCGCGATGCACGAACGCAGCCGCTTTTCCATCGGCGGATAGTACTTCCAGCCCTTGGTCAGCGGCGGCAATTCGAGATGCACCTGCTTCCACTTCGGATGCCCGCTCGTCTGCAACTGGTCGAAGTTCGTGCACAGCGAATCCGCGAATTTCGACAGCGCGCCGACCGTGCCGCGCAGGCCGTAATCGTAGGTCACGAGGAAAGCCTTGACGGTGAGCGTCGGCGTATCTTCGTTGATCCAGTTCGGATAACTCGACGTGCGGATCGTCGCAGGAAAATAGGTCTGCTTGGCGCGCGCGGTTTCGGGCGCGTTCGGGTCCAGACGCAGCAGCTTGATCTGTTGCAGCAGTTCCGGATTCATATCCTGGAACAGCTTGGCCGGCTGACCAGCGACGATCACCGCGACGTCGAGCTTGCGCACGATCAGCTTGGCGAGCGAATCCTCGTTGTTCAGATGCTGCTCGTTGCCCTCGGCGATCGGCTCGCCGAACATCAGCCGATAAAGCGTTTCCGCCGACAACGCCGTGCCGCTGCCGTTCGGCCCGACACTGATGTTCTTCCCCTTGATCTCGTTGATGTACTTGAGCGGCGAATCCGAGCGCACGACGAAATAGATCTCTTCGTCATACAGCGGCATGATGAGCCGCAGTGGCTGAATGACCTGCGCGGCATCCTTGTTGCCCGACGCGGCCATGTCCATATACGCCTGATACACGTCGCTCTGCACCAGCGCGAACTTCACGCCCGCCTCGTAGCGCATGCGCTGCACGTTTTCCGCCGATCCCTGCGACGGCAGCACATCCAGATTGATGCCGGCCGGATCGGCCACATACTTGGACAAGTCCCGTCCGATCTGGATATACGTGCCGCGTTCCTGGCCCGTCGTGATCTTGTACGGCACCGGATCGGCAGCGTACGCCGACGTGACGGCCGCGCACAGGCCGCTAGCAGCGCCAGCGCCCCGCGTTCCGCATGAATTGATTTGCAAACATGATTGACCCTTGATCGGAATTAAACGCGTGCTACGAAACGCGCGATGCCCTCGCATCGCGCGAAATCTGTCATTCTGTCGTGCAACGTGCGGCGCGAGGCGGGTGTCTCCTGGCTGCGCCGCTTGGCTTGTCGTTCGTCGTTATTGCTTGTTGTCGCTTGTTATTACTTGTTATTGCTCGTTCTCTTGCTTGTTCTTTACTCGGCGGGTTTGGGCATCGTGTCCGAGCCGCTCCAGCCGTATTGTTTGATCGCGCGTTCCAGTGCTTCGGTCTTGTCTCCGTCGATATGCGCCTGCGCCGACGTGGGCGTGGTGGCGAGCGTGGCCGTCGTCGCGACCGTGTTGACGCTTGTCACGGCGGTGCGGGGCGCGGCTTGCGTCGTCGTCGCGGCTGCCGTGCCTTGTGCGGCGACGACCGGCACGCGCTGCGCGATCGGGCGCGCGGCGGCGGCCGTCGCGTGCGGCGCGGTGACCGGCGCGGTGGCGTTGCCGAGCAATTGCGGCGTGCCCGACGATGACGGCTGGATCGGCGATTGTTCGAGATAACGCGGCGCGTGCGGCGTCGACGATTGCGCGGCCGGCGCGGCGGGCGCCGCCGGCTGCTGCGCGGGCGTCTGGCCGAGATACTGCGGACCGTGCGGCGAGGCGGGCTGTCCCTGCGTGTCGCCGATGTACTGCGGCGCGCGGCGTCGGCGCGGTCTGCATGGCGGGCGCCGAAGGCGCATTGTTGGCCGTGGTCGCTGGCGCGTTGGTGACGCCCGGAATCGTCGGCGTGGCGGCGGCGACGCTCGGCGTGCCCGGCGTCGGCATGACCGGCGCGGACGGCGTACCCGTGATGCTCGGCGCGCCGACCGTCGCGGCGGTGAGCGCGTTGGTCGCGGCCTGCGCGCGGGCGAGCCGGTCCGAGCGCGACGACGGCGTATCGCTGTCGATGTGCGTGTCGTCGGTGGCGGGCGTGCGCGCGGCCATCGCGCCGTGTTGTGCGGCGCGACGGTCGACGGATCGCTGGCCGGCGGACGGTTTCGCCGATGGCGCGGTGACCGCCGGCGTCGTCACGGCGATATTGCCTTGCGCGCCGGGCGCCTGCACCGGCGCGACGGCCAGCGACGACGATTGCGTCTGCGTCGGCAGATCCGGCTTCGCGGCGTTGGCGGTATTTGCGGGCGGCGGCGTGGTCCAGCGCCTTCTTGGCGAGCGCCGTCGTGCTCGACGCCCAGCCCGCGTGCTCGATCACTTTCTCAAGCATCGCCTGCGATTCGGTATTGCCGATATCCAGCGCCAGCGCCTCGACGGCGTTCTGCTGCACGCACGACCACGCGGCCGTCCGTTCGCACGCGCGGGCGAGCTGCAGCGCCGCGTCGCGCTGCAATTCGCGTTTGACGAGCTTGTCCTTCATCGGCGCGTATTCGGGGCGCGTCTGCTGCTGCGCGGTGACGATTTTCATCTGTCCGCGCACGGCCGTCAGATCGTGCTGATCGAGCGCGAGGCGCAGACCGGTCAGTGCATCGCCGGATGCGATTGCGCGGGCTTGCGTCTGCGCGTGCCGCTCGGCGATGGCCGGCGCGACGCTCGAGGTCGTCGTACTACTCGAACCGTGCGTCACGCCGAATTTGGAATCGATCGCGCCGGAGACGCTGTGATCGGCGGAAGGCGACGTATCGTCCGCCGAGCCGCCGTACTGGAGATAAAACATAAAACACCGCGCCGGTCAGCAAAGCCAGCGCGCACGCGCCGGCGATGACGGTCTTGCGCTGGCTCCATTTGTCGGAGCCGGGCAGGGCGTCGGGATTATCGGGATCGTTGGCCTGACTGGCATAGACGCTGCGGGCAGATTTTTCGACGCGAAGCATCTGCCGCGTCCGATGTTCCGCCGCCTTGCGCGCGATGCGCTCGCTCGCCCGCGACGGATTCCACGATCCGCCCCAGGTCGGTTCGCCTTCGTCCGCGCCACCGGATGCCGCATCCGACCCCAGCGACGCACTCGCGGATGCGCCCGCCGATGCCAACGGCTGCGACGATGTCTGTTCGAACATGCTGCCTCGTTTCCGCTCCGTGCGGGCCTCGCCGTCGTCCTTGCGGCCGAATGCGGCGTTGCGGTCCGCCCCGCAAGTGGGGCAGCTGTCGGCGTTCTTGCGCATCGTGCTGCCGCAACGCTGGCAGACGACGGAGAACATGGATGCGGGAAACGTCAAACGCGTGGTCATGCTAAAAGCCCTCGAAGGACATATGCGATGAAGTTGCCGATGTCGCGTGGCCGCCATGCGCGCCTAACGGGCGTGCGTGAACGCAGGGGAACCATCCCGCGGCAGCAATCCTTCGTACTGTTTCCCTGGGCGTCAGGCCTGCGCTGTGACGCTTTATTACAGTGAAAAATTCGAATATGGGACAACCCTCCTCGGACGTCAATCGCATTTCCCACCTATCTCGGGCCGCCGGCGATGCAGCGACTGTCTCTTGTCGCGCCGCGCTCGTGGCGCGTCGCTCGCCTTTCGGCGTGCGTCTGGCGCCTGTCGATCACAGCCGGCGTCTGGCCCTCGGGAGATGTGAAGCGTCTGGATCGCCGCGGGCCGTGGCGTTTTCGTCGTCCGGAAACGCGCCATGCGACTCGCTGTCATCGCTCACTTGTTTCTGACATTTTGGGTGCGACGCAGCGGTTTGGAGCCGCCAATCCATAGCCGATAAACGACAAGGCGTCTCGACCGGTAGATAACCCACTGATGGGAAAGAAAATCGCGTGCTCAATCGGCGCTTGCGTTGCGCAAACGCTTGCGTCGAAAACGAAAATGTGCGTGCAACTTTTTTGCTTTTTCGCGTGGCGAAGATATTTCGCTATCCGAATCGATTGGTGTGTTTCGTCGCCGTATATAGCGCCGAAAGCGCAACGGGCCGCGACGCGCTCCACGCGCCGCGACCCGTCATCGACTACTTAATTCCGGCGATGCTTCAGCTGGCCAGTTGCAGCTTGCCGTCGATACGGCGATTCAGGCCGAGCGGATTGTCCGTCTTCAGCGAGTCCGGCAGCAGCGCGTCCGGCAGATCCTGATAGCTCACCGGGCGCAGGAAGCGATAGATCGCCATGCTGCCGACCGACGTCGAACGGCCGTCCGCCGTCGACGGGAACGGGCCGCCGTGGACCATTGCGTGGCCGACTTCCACGCCCGTGCCGAAGCCGTTCACCAGCAGACGGCCGGTGCGGCGCTCGAGCGCGGGCAGCACGCGCTTGGCGTCGGCGTAATCCGCTTCGTCGATATGCAGCGCCGAAGTCAGCTGGCCTTCGAGCGATTCGACCAGTTCGAGCATCGCGTCGAGGCTCGGGCAGCGCACGATCAGCGACGACGCGCCGAAGATTTCCTCTTGCAGATCATGGCTCTTGCGGAACGCGTCGGCGGTCGTGACGAACAGCGCCGACTGGCCCTGATTGTCGCCCTTGGCGGCGAGACCGCGCGCGGCGCAGGTCACGTCGGCGTGATCGCCGGCCTTCGAGACCGAGCTTTCGTAGGTCTTGTAGATACCCGGCGTCAGCATGGTCTGCGCGGCCGTTTCCTTGAGCGCCGCGGATGCCGATGCGATGAATTTATCGAGATCCGGACCGTCGATGGCGAGCACCAGACCCGGATTCGTGCAGAACTGGCCCGCGCCGAGCACGAGCGATTGCACGAACGCCTTGCCGATGGCTTCGCCACGGTTCTTCAGCGCGTTCGGGAACAGCAGAACCGGGTTGATGCTGCTCATTTCCGCATAAACGGGGATCGGTTCCTTGCGTGCGGCGGCGATCTTCATCAGCGCCGTGCCGCCTCCGCGCGAACCCGTGAAGCCCGCTGCCTTGATGCGGTTATCCGCCACCAGACCCTGGCCGATGTCGCGGCCGCTGTCGAACAGCAGCGAGAACGTGCCTTCCGGCAAACCGCAATCCTTGACCGCCTTCTGCACCGCGCGGCCGACGAGTTCCGCCGTGCCCGGATGCGCCGAGTGCGCCTTGACGATCACCGGGCAGCCGGCGGCCAGCGCCGATGCCGTATCGCCGCCCGCGACCGAGAACGCCAGCGGGAAGTTGCTCGCGCCGAACACCGCGACCGGGCCGAGGCCGATCTGACGCAGACGCAGATCAACGCGCGGCAGCGGCTTGCGTTCCGGCTGCGCCGGATCGATACGCACGTCCATGAAGTCGCCGTTGCGCACGACTTCCGCGAACATGCGCAACTGGCCGACCGTACGGCCGCGCTCGCCTTCGAGACGCGGACGCGGCAGGCCGCTTTCCATCATGCAGCGTTCGATCAGATCGTCGCCGATATCGAGGATGTTCTGGGCGATCGTTTCGAGAAACTTCGCGCGCGCTTCCGGCGAGGTTTCGCGATAGACGTCGAACGCGGTCCAGGCCAGCGCGCACGCGCGGTCGAGGTCGGCCAGCGTCGCGCCGCCGAAAGCCGGTTCCATCGCCGCGCCGGTCGACGCGTTGACGGCCTTGATCGAGCCGTTGCTACCGAAAGCCGATTGCTGACCGATGAGCAGATTGCCAGTGAGTTGCATGGTGTCTCGTCCTTGCGAAGAGTGATTTCATGGCAGACCAGTTGTACGATGACTGCCGCCTTGCCGCGAATATACGGCCTCGCGGGCGTCGCTGTATAGTGAAACCTTTCCATCGGATGATCGCTTTTAGGAATCACCCACGGGCCGGATGAGCGGATGAAGAACACGCTGGATGTACTGATGTCGCGGCTGCGCATGAAGCAGTTGCAATTGCTGATTGCGCTCGACGATCACAAATCGCTGCACAAGACCGCCGGCGCGATGGCGATGACGCAATCGGCCGCGAGCAAGGCGCTCGCCGAACTCGAATCGATGCTCGAAGCGCCGCTGTTCGAGCGCGCCAAGACCGGGCTGATCCCGAATCCGTTCGGGTGCTGCGTGGTGCGCTATGCGCGCGTGCTCGCCGCCGATCTCAGTTCGCTGTGTCAGGAAGTCGCGCAGATTCGCGCGGGCACGGGCGGCCGGCTGACGGTCGGCACGATCATGGACGCGGTGCCGGGCGTGGTCGCGCCGATCGCCAACGACATGCACGCGAAGCATCCGGACCTCGCCATCGAGATCGTCGAGGACACCAGCGCGAACATGCTCGTGATGCTCGACGACGGCCGCGTCGATCTGGTGATCGGGCGCGCGAGCGTGTCGGATCAGCCGTCGAAGTATCACTATCAGCCATTGACGGACGAACCGATGTCGGTCGTCGTCGGGCGCGATCATCCGCAATTGAGCGAGCGAGGCGGGCGCGAGGTCAGCCTCGCGGATCTGGCGAAGCTGCGCTGGGTCACCTATCCGACCTACATGCCGATGAACGCGCTGCTCGAACGCGAACTCGATCTCGCCGGCCTCACCATGCCCGCGAATCCGATCTCGACTGCATCGCCGCTCGTGACCGTGACCTTGCTGCAGCAGAGCGAGGAGCTCGTATCGATCCTGCCCGCGAGCGTCGCGCGCCTGTTCGAAAGCACGGTATGTTGCGCATCCTGCCGGTCGCGATGAAATCGAAATCGCAGACTTACGGCATCGTCACGCGCAAGGGCGGCGCGCTATCGCCTGCCGCGCGCCAGTTCGTGCAGATGCTGCGCGAACAGAATCGCGCCCATTGACGCTCAGCGCGTCGCGACGATGAAAAAGCGCGGGAACGGCAGCAGCACCGTGCCATCGGGCAGCACAGCGTAAGCCGACTCCAAAGCCCCGCGATAACGCTCGAGAAACGCGGGCTGTTCGTCCTTGTCAAGTCTGGCGAGAAACGGCCGCAGCGCGCTACCCTTGAACCATTCGATCACCGCGTCCAGCCCGCCTTCCAGCGGATGATGATAAGTCGTGCGCCACACGTCGACTTGCGCGCAATGCGTCTTGAGCAGCGAGTAATACGCCTCGGCCCTGAAGCGCACCGTGCGCTCGACGCCCGTGAGCTTGTCGCGCCACGGGCCGTCTTGCGCGGCGACCAGCATCATCTTGTGGGCGGGCTCGTCGAGGTTGTCGGGCATCTGCACGGCGAGCCGTCCGCCGGGCGCGAGTTTGTAGACGAGGCCGGGCAGCAGCGTTTCGTGATCGCCGACCCATTGCAGCGACGCGTTGGCGAGTATCAGATCGAACGGGCCGGGCGCATCCCACGCGGAAACATCGGCGAGTTCGAAAGGCACGTTCGGCAGACGTTCGCGCGCGGCGGCGATCATGTCCGCCGAATTGTCGATGCCCGTCACGCTCGCGTGCGGCGCGTAATCGAGTAGCGTTTGCGTCGAATTGCCCGGACCGCAAGGTCCACCGCGGTGCGAACCTCGTTCGCGCGCGCCGCGTTCAGCAGATCGCGCACCGGGCGCGTGCGTTCCGCTTCGAAGCGCGAGTATTGTTTGGCGTGCCAATCTGTATCTGCTGCCGATGATGTCAATGCGCTCATGCAAGCCTCCTCGAAAGACGACATCGGCATGGTATCCGACACGCGTAACACGTTGCATTTCGCGACGCGATCGGACCGGCGAAAGACGCGGTAAGTCCTACCTCCATTGATCACGAAATAGCTTAAGACAACGCTCGGAATTCCTCTTTCCGGCGACCCGTCGTCCTATACTGGCTGAGCGCCGCGGCGGCCATTTTCCGCGTGCACTTCAATGGTTCATTAATAAGAACGACGCGCCGGACAGCGGCGCCAGCAACAGGAACTCGCAGATGAGCGACACCCCAGTCGGCGGCTTGAATGGTCTCGTGGCCGCGCTGCGCGCGCAGCAAACCGCGCTCACCGAACGATGGATGAAGCTCGTGTTCGGCGACAACGAAGTCGAGCATTCGGACCAGTTGACCTATCGGCAACTCGCGGATCATCTGCCGAGCATCTTCGAGGAAATCTGCGTGGTGCTCGAATCGCGCAATCTGCGCGATCAGGAAGGCTCCATCGAACACAACGCGTGTCAGCATGGGCAATGGCGCTGGCAGCAGGGTTATCACATCGACGAACTCGTGCGCGAGCTCGATCTGTTTCGGCAAGTGCTGCTCGGCGCGATCGGCGAATACGCATCGGTCGGCGCGCATCTGTCGCGCGAGGACGAAGAGCATGCGCGCCTGATGACCGATGAAGTCGTGAGCTTCGTCACGCTCGCGTCGATTCGCGAAGCCGTCAGCGAACGCGATCGCAAGATCGACGAATACACCGGCATGCTGGAGCGCGCGAATTACGAACTGACGCTGCGGCAGAAACTCATCGGCGATCTGTACGAAACCCGCATGCAGATCACGCGCCGCGTCGCGCACGATCTGCGCAACTTCCTCAATGTGTTTTCGACGGCGCTGCAACTGGCCACGCGTTCCGCCGCCAAGCGCGAGACGGCGCTCGGTCTCGCGCAACGGCAAGTGGCCGACATGGCGACGCTCGTCGATGAAATGGTCGAGTATTCCAAAGTGCTCGGCGACGACTCGATCCTGACCGTCGATCCCTTCGATGTCGTCGAACTCTTCGACGAACTGATGCAGGCGTGCCGCGTCGCGACCGAGGCGAAGGGTTTGAAGCTCGTCGGCCAGCTCGACACGACCTTAGGCGCGGTGACATCGAACCGGCTGAAGGTGAAGCAGGTTGCGCTGAATCTGCTGTCGAACGCGATCAAATACACGACGTCCGGCGAGATCGTGCTGTCGATCAACGCCGCGCCCGACGATCGCTGGCGTCTGCGCGTGACCGATACCGGCGTGGGCATCGGCGCGGACGATCAGGAGCGCGTGTTCGAGGAATTCGAGCGCGCCGCCGGCGACGATATTCCCGGCGCGGGCCTCGGACTCGCCATCGTCAAGGAACTCTGCCGCACGCTGGAAGGCGAGTTGAAGTTCCAGTCGTCGAAAGGACAGGGCAGCGTGTTCGAGGTCAGTTTCCCGCTGGTTCTGGAACCCAAGGCTTCGGCCAAGAACGAATAAAGAAGCAACGGATAAAGAAAAAGGCGAACGGGTTGCCCCGTTCGCCTTCGGTCTCGTGACTGCGTGTTAAATGCTTACGCCGTCACGGCTTCTTCGACCACTTCATCTTCCACCGACGAGCGGATCAGGTGATCGAACGCGGAGAGCGATGCCTTCGCGCCTTCGCCGACCGCGATCACGATCTGCTTGTACGACACGGTCGTCACGTCGCCCGCGGCGAACACGCCGGGAATCGACGTCGCGCCCTTCGCATCGACGACGATCTCGCCGAACTTCGACAGCTCGATGCTGCCCTTGAGCCATTCGGTATTCGGCACGAGGCCGATCTGCACGAATACGCCTTCCAGTTCGATGCGCTTCTCTTCGTTCGTCGCGCGATCCTTATAGACGATGCCGTTCACGCGCTTGCCGTCGCCGGTGACTTCCGTCGTCTGGCCTTGCGTGATGATCACGACGTTCGACAGGCTGCGCAGCTTCTTCTGCAGCACCGCGTCGGCACGCAATTCCGCGCCGAATTCGATCAGCGTGACGTGCGCCACGATGTTCGCGAGATCGATCGCCGCTTCGACGCCCGAATTGCCGCCGCCGATCACCGCGACGCGCTTGCCCTTGAACAGCGGGCCGTCGCAGTGCGGGCAGTAGGCCACGCCGCGTCCGCGATATTCGCGCTCGCCCGGCGCGCCGATTTCACGCCAGCGCGCGCCGGTCGCGAGAATGATCGTCTTCGCCTTTAGCACCGCGCCGCTCGCCAGATGAATCTCGTTGATGCGGCCCGGCACGAGCTTCTCGGCGCGCTGCACGTCCATCA
Organism: Candidatus Burkholderia verschuerenii; assembly: GCF_001189365.1. GTDB lineage: Bacteria > Pseudomonadota > Gammaproteobacteria > Burkholderiales > Burkholderiaceae > Caballeronia > Caballeronia verschuerenii. The sequence continues at coordinate 12,375 of NZ_LFJJ01000105.1, forward strand.
CGTCGACTTCGTATTCCTTGACATGCTGCTCCAGCGCGACCGCGAACTTCGGTCCTTCCGTTTCCTTGATCGACACGAAATTTTCGATCGACATCGTGTCGAGCACCTGACCGCCGAAGCGCTCGGCGACCACGCCCGTCGCGATACCCTTACGCGCCGAGTAGATCGCGGCTGCCGCGCCGGCAGGGCCGCCGCCGACGATCAGCGTATCGAACACCGGCTTGTTTTCCAGTTCCTTCGCCGCGCGTTCCGCCGAACCCAAATCGAGCTTGGCGAGAATTTCCTTGACGCCCGTGCGGCCCGAGCCGAAGTTCTGGCCGTTGAGGAACATCATCGGCACGGCCATGACCTGGCGCTCGTCTACTTCGGCCTGGAACAGTGCGCCGTCGATGGCGATATGCTTGATGCGCGGGTTGATCAGCGCCATCACGTTCAGCGCCTGCACGACTTCCGGGCAGTTCTGGCACGACAGCGAGAAATACGTCTCGAAGCTGAAATCGCCGTCGAGGCGCTTGATCTGCTCGATGGTCGCGTCGTCCAGCTTGATCGGATGGCCGCCGGTTTGCAGCAGCGCCAGCACGAGCGAAGTGAATTCGTGGCCCATCGGAATGCCGGCGAAGGTGATGCCCGGCGTCTTGCCAGGTTCGCCGATGGAGAACGACGGACGGCGCGCGCCGGCGTCATCTTTCTCGACGACGCTGATCTGCGTGGTCAGCGAGGCGATTTCATCGAGCAGGCTTTTCAGCTCTTTCGATTTGTCGCTGCCGTCGAGGAAGGCGACGAGCTCGATCGGCCGGGTGACCTTTTCCAGGTAGGCTTTCAACTGCGTCTTGAGATTGGCGTCCAGCATGGCTTTGTCCGTTCCGTTTTCTTTTTGACAGACGTGCTTCGATACGGCGCTTGAACGAAGCGCCATATCGAAAGCATTCAGGGTGTTGCAATCTGCCGCAGACGCGCGGCAGATTCAGTGCAGCTCGTAGAGGGTACGAACTTAGATCTTGCCGATCAGGTCGAGCGACGGGGTCAGCGTTTCTGCGCCCGGCGTCCACTTGGCGGGGCACACTTGACCCGGGTTCTTCGCGATGTACTGCGCTGCCTGCACCTTGCGCAGCAGTTCGCCCGCGTCACGGCCGATGCCGTTGTCGTGGATTTCGCACAGCTTGATCTCGCCTTCCGGGTTGATCACGAAGGTGCCGCGCAGTGCCAGGCCTTCTTCCTCGATCAGCACGTCGAATGCGCGCGAGATGGCCAGCGTCGGGTCGGCGAGCATCGGATACTTGATCTTCTGGATCGTGTCCGACGTGTCGTGCCATGCCTTGTGCGTGAAGTGCGTGTCGGTCGAAACCGAGTAGATTTCCACGCCGAGCTTCTTGAATTCTTCGTAACGGTCAGCCAGATCGCCCAATTCGGTCGGGCAAACGAACGTGAAGTCAGCCGGATAGAACACGAACACCGACCACTTGCCCTTCAGGCTTTCTTCCGTGACGGTCTGGAAATCACCGTTGTGGTAGGCGGTTGCTTTGAACGGCTTGACTTGGCTGTTGATGATGGGCATTACCGGTTCCTCTTTTCGAGTGGTGTTGAAGAAGTAAGTGAACTATACAGGAAACCTATCGCGCTCGCGAAGTGGATTGATTTTATTGTATGGATAGAGGCAATCTATCACGCCGATATTGCTCGCTTTCCCGATCAGGGTTTGCATGGCGCCGCGCGGGCTTCCATGCTTTGAGAGACAGTAGTGGCGGAGCGTGTCATTTCAACAGGAGGCGGTATGAAGATAGGAATAGTCGGAGCCGGAAATATCGGCTCGGCGCTGGCGCTGCGCTGGGTCGAGCGCGGCCACGAGGTGAAGATCGCGAATTCGCGCGGACCGGCGTCGCTTGCGGATATCGCGCGCGAAACCGGCGCGCAGGCCGTCGATGTACGCGATGCCGTGAAGGACGCCGACGTCGTCGTCGTGACGATTCCGCAGGCCAAGGTGCCGAATCTGCCGAAGGACCTGTTCGCGGGCGTGCCGTCGAGCGTCGTCGTGATCGATACCGGCAATTACTATCCGCAGCAGCGGGACGGGCGGATCGACGGCATCGAAAAAGGGCTGACGGAAAGCCGCTGGGTCGAACAGCAGATCGGCCGTCCGGTCGTGAAGGCGTTCAACAATATCTATGCGCAGCATTTGCGCGATCACGGCAAGCCGGCAGGCGCGGCGGGGCGCGTCGCGCTGCCGGTCGCGGACGACGATCCGCAGGCGAAGGCCGTGGTCATGCGCCTCGTCGACGAGATAGGCTTCGATCCGGTCGATGCCGGCGATATCGACGGATCCTGGCGTCAGCAGCCCGCCACGCCCGTCTATACCGCCGATTTCGATGCCGCCGGCGTGCGCGATGCGCTGCACAAGGCCGATCCGGCGCGCAAACCCGAGTGGCGCGCGACCGATCTCAGTCCCGGCGACTTCGACAACCCCGCGTAAGCCAGAGGAAAATCAGGAATAAGCGCGCGACCATGCGACAATCTGCAAACTTTCACGATGGGCCTTAACATGACGAGCCGGAACGCCGCCTTGGAACGCATCGCGGCATCCGGCTGTCATGGACTTGCAGATTGACTATGAAAACCGCTTCTCCCCCGCAGGACGTGCAGAACTCGCAGCCCCGCTTCGGCGAGTGCGACGAGCGCGCGGATGTCGAACTCGTCGCCAACGCCACCATTCCCACTCGCTACGGCGTGTTCGCGTCGTATGTGTATCGCGTGAAGCATACGGACGTGGAGCATATCGCCTTCGTAATGGGCGACGTGGCGAACGGCGACTCCGTGCTCACGCGTCTGCATTCGGAATGCGTGACGGGCGATGTATTCGGTTCGTATCGTTGCGATTGCGGCGAGCAGCTCGATCTGGCGCTGCGTTACATCGCCGCTGAAAGCCGCGGCATTCTGCTGTATCTGCGTGGACACGAAGGGCGCGGCATCGGCCTCGCGAACAAGATTCGCGCGTATGCGCTTCAGGAACAGGGGCTCGATACCGTCGATGCCAACCTCCATCTCGGCCTGCCCGACGACGCCCGCGAATACGATTCCGCCGCCGCCATCCTGCGCGCGATGAACGTGAAGTCGGTGCGCCTGATGAGCAACAATCCGTCGAAGTTCGATACCTTGCTCAAGCACGACATTCCCGTCTGCGAACGCGTGGCGCTGGCCATTCCGATGCGTGAAGAAAACGAGCGCTATATCAAGACCAAGCAGGCGCGCTTCGGCCATTACTTCGACGAGAACGAGTAATTCGAATCACGTCGCATCATGAAATGATGCCGAGCATATGCCTGCGCCCTGAGCGCAGGCGGCTCACGCCGTGCCGCATATTCACGCGATACGGCCCGCGCGTTCCCTGAACCGGCCGATGATGCACCGCGAAGAACACCGCATCGCCTTGCGCGAGCGGCACGACCTCCGCGCGCGACTGCATGCGCGGACGCTGCTCCGTCATCACGAATTCGCCGCCGGTGAAATCGCGTTTCGGCGCGGACAATAGCACCGCCATCTGAATCGGAAAGACGTGTTCGCCGTACAAATCCTGATGCAGACAGTTGTAATCGCCCGGCACGTAGCGCAATAACAAAGGCGTCGGCCGCACCTGTCCCGCGCGATGACAACGCTCGATAAACGCCGCGTGCTCGCGCGGATATCGTGTGTCGATGCCCATGATCTCGTTCCACCGATTCGCAATCGGCGCAAGCGACGGATACACGGCCGCGCGCAAATCGGCGATCACATCCGGTAACGGATAAGCGAAGTACTTGTACTCGCCGCGCCCGAAACCATGCCGCTCCATCACGACGCGGCTTCTGAATTGCGCGTTGTCGTCGTATCGCGCGGCTAGGGCGTCGCATTCTTCCGCGCTCAGCAAGCCAGGCGCGATCGCCGAGCCGAAGCCGTCGAGTTGCGATTCGATGTCCGCCCAATCCAGCGCGCGCGTGCGTGCTTCGATAGTCGTCGCGGCTTCCAGCACCTTCATGTTCGTCCTCCGTGGATGTCCATGAAGTGTGCTTCAAACGCGCAGCCCACGCACTCCGGGTCTTGCGCTGCAATTCAGTGTGCAGTCGCCACTTCCGTGATGCGGTTCTGCAGCGCTTCCTTGCGCGCCGTGATCTTCTTGCCAAGCGCGGCGAGATCGAGCGAGGTCCGCCGAATCTCCGGAAACAGTTCCGATTCCTCTTCCTCGACGTGATGCGTCACGTTTTCCTTCAGCACCTTGAAGGTCGCGTCGAAGCCGTCGTCGCTCGCCTTCAGCGTGGCGAATTTCTCGATCAGCATCTTGACCAGATAGTGCTCGACGAACGGCTTCGTCGACATCGATGCGATGGCCTTTTCCCAGCGCATCGCGCGCGGCGGGGTAGAGCAGTTCTTCTTCGACGATCGAATGAATCGTCAGCAATTCGCACGTGCGTTGCACGAGCGTGGTCTTGCGTTCCAGATCGTCGTGTTCGGCGCGCGAATAGGCGTCGAAAAGCTGATCGACCGCGCGATGATCCGCCTCGAGGATGTCGAGCGCGTCGGGATGCTGCATGGAATGAGCCGTGGTCATGTCGTAACTCCTGTGGGGACTGTTCGAAAAGCATGGCGTCGCTGCGCCATTCGGCCCTTCTCATTCAACAAGGCAGGTGCCACAACGCCGGGCTTTTACGCGCTGAACAGATCGCGCTCGCGCAGCACTTTGACGCGCCACCACGCAGGCAGCAGACGCCGCACTTCGCCACGCGTATAGCGATCGTCGATCAGATACACCACGCCGCGATCGTCGGGTCCGCGAATCACGCGGCCGGCGGCCTGTACGACCTTCTGCAAGCCGGGAAACAGATACGCGTAGGCATAGCCTTCGCCGAACGCATCGTGCAGACGCGTTTTCATCTGCTCATTGACGGGATTGAATTGCGGCAGGCCGAGCGTCGCCACGAACGCGCCGACGAGCCGCGTGCCCGGCAGATCGATCGCCTCGCCGAACGCGCCGCCCAGCACCGCGAAGCCGATGCCGCGCCCGTCCGGCTCGAAGCGCGCGAGAAACGCGTGTTGCTCGGATTCGCTCATCGTGCGCGCCTGCAGCCAGACGGGAATCGACGGATGCCGCGACGTCAATGCGTCGGCCACTTGTGCGAGATAGTCGAAGCTGCTGAAGAAGCTCAGATAGTTGCCCGGCGCGCGCGCGTATTGCGCGGCGATCATGTCGGCGATGCGCTCGACGGATTGCGCCCGATCGCGATAACGCGTCGAGACATCGGCGATGGCGCGCACATCGAGTTGCTCCGCGACGAACGGCGATTCCACGTCGATGCGCACGCTCGTCTGCGGCAAGCCGAGCGTGTCGGCGTAGAAGTGCGCGGGCGTGAGCGTCGCCGAAAACAGCGCCACGCTATGCGCGCGGGCGAAACGCGGCGCGAGATGCGGCGCGGGAATCACGTTGCGCAGACACAGTTGCGCATGACGTCCGCGCGCGTTCGGCAGCGTGATATCGAAGATCGAATGCGAGCCGAAGCGTTCCGCGATCCGCATGAAATGCGCGGCATCGAAATAGAAACGCAGGATCTCCGGCGTGAAAGCGTCGGGCTGTTCGCCGAGCGTTTCGGTCATCAGGCCGACAGCGTAACTGAGCGCTTTCAGCAAGGCATCGGGTACATCGGCGTGCGCCGCGTACTCGATACCTTGCGCCTCCTGATCGCGCACGGCGTCGCTCCATGCGCGCGCGATCCGCGTCAGCGCGCGTTTGATGAACGGCGGCGCGATACGGCGCATCGCATCGAAGGGCGCGCGTTCGAGCGTGGCCGAATACATGCCGCGCGCGCGATCGACCAGGTTGTGCGCTTCATCGACCAGCACCGACACGCGCCAGCGATTCGCTTCCGCGAGCGCGAACAGCATGGCGCTCGTATCGAAGTAATAGTTGTAGTCGCGACCGAGTTTCATAATGCATCTCTCCCATTACAAACCAGGTAGTCTCAACACCTTCTCGTCTTGCAGCGCCTCGAAGTTCCGGGGTCTCCGCTCAATTACGCCCCGCACGCCTATCTGCACGGCCT
>NZ_LFJJ01000106.1 GCF_001189365.1 Candidatus Burkholderia verschuerenii
TTACCCGGAACAATGGACTCCAGTCGTCCCCATATCTCATCGGTCAGCAACATTCGACTCATCTTGATCGCTTACGCAAAAGATGAGATGTAAACACATTTCTTCAAATGTGAACAGAGCCTAGAGCCGATCCACGAAAGCATCGCAAGCGCGGTAGCTCGAAGAAGTAACTGGTGCCGAAAAAAGCGGTTTTCTTTGGTTACTTTCTTTGCCGCCGCAAAGAAAGTGACCCCTCCACCGGGAAGGCGGCTACTGCAAAGAAAGCACGAAAGAACAAACACGAAGTCAAGGCTGATCAATCAACGACCGAGTAGCCTCAGCAACCAGCCCCCGCAACCACCGCACTTCGTCCGAATAATGACACCGCTCATGCCAAAGCTGGTAATACTGCATAGGCGGAAAATCAAGCGGCGCGGGCACGACAGCAAGCGGCAAGAACCGCGCATAGTGATCGGCAAAAAGCCGCGTCGTGGTGAACACGAGATCGGACTTGATGAGCACGTAAGGCGCGAGATTGAAGTAGGGCAAGGTAACGACGACATGCCGTTTCAACCGCTCACGCGCGAGATTCACGTCGATCGCCCCACGCTGCCCAACGGAATAAGGCGTAGGTGCAAGATGCGGCGCATTCAGATACTGATCGAGCGTAAGCCCGCCACGCTTGGCAAAAGGATGCGTGTTACTGACGAGACAGACGATCTTGTCGACGAACAGATTGGACAGATGCAACTGCTCGGGCGGTTCCGGCCAGTTCCCGACGACGATATCGAGTTTGCCGTCCTCGAGCGCGAGCTCGTAGTCGAACGCCGGCCCGAGCGAATGAAACTCGAGCGTCGCGTTCGGCGCCGCCTGACGAAACCGCTCGACCACGGTCGGCACGAACAGCACGTTGAGGTAATCCGGACACCCGATGCGATAACACCGCACCGAAGTCGAAGGATCGAAGTTGTGCTGCTGCCCCTTGATGCGCTCGATTTCGCGCAGCGCGTTCTGCGTCGGTTCGAGCAGGCGCAACCCGTATTCGGTGGGCACCATGCCGGATTTTCCGCGTACAAGGAGCGGATCGCCGGTGATATCCCGCAGTCGGCGCAGCGCGGCGCTGATCGCCGGTTGCGATTGATTGAGCTTGACGGCCACGCGCGTGACGCTGCGCTCCATCAGCAAGGTATGCAAGACGCGCAATAAATACGTATCGATCGCCTCGCGTTGCTGACTCATGTTATCTCCACTATATGTTCTGGCTGATCGATGCATGGGAACTACATAACATTTTTAATATGACACGGAAATTACGTCAAGGTGTGAGTTACCCGCAAATATTGGCTGAGCGGGGATCCACGCATAATTTTGAGTTATCGACTTAGCGTCTCGAATTCTGTAAATTCCGTCCGCGACATGAGTGTGCGCGACCTGAGCGCGTCTTCGCTCACGAGCGGTAATTTTTCCCTGCGTGGCCTGCTCGGTGGCCGCGCGCATCAAGTGAACACACGGGCGACGCCATCCAAACGTCGACGACGCCACCGCGCCTGGCGTTGTCGGGCATCAGCAAGCAGTATCCGTCCGTCAAGGCGAACGATGGCGTGAATCTCGTCGTCATGCCGGGCGAAATCCACGCCGTGCTGGGCGAGAACGGCGCGGGCAAGTCCACGCTGATGAAGATCATCTATGGCGCCGTGCGTCCGGACGAGGGCGAAATCCGCTGGCAGGGCGAAGCCGTCGAGATCGGCAGCCCGGCGGCGGCGCGCAAACTCGGCATCGGCATGGTGTTTCAGCACTTTTCGCTGTTCGAGACGCTGACGGTCGGCGAAAACATCGCGCTCGATGAAGAGTTCGATATCAAGGCGTTGTCAAAACGCATCAGCGAAGTGTCGAAGGATTACGGGCTCGACGTCGATCCGCAACGCCATGTGCATAGCCTGACGGTCGGCGAGCGCCAGCGCGTCGAAATCGTGCGATGCCTGCTGCAGAATCCGCGGCTGCTGATCATGGACGAGCCGACTTCCGTGCTGACGCCGCAGGCTGTCCAGAAGCTGTTCAAGGTGCTGCGCCGCCTCGCCGCCGAAGGCTGCAGCATCCTGTACATCAGCCATAAACTCGATGAAATCCAGTCACTGTGCGAAAACGCCACGGTGATGCGCGGCGGCCGCGTCACCGGCAACGTCGATCCGCGCAAGGAAACGCACGCGTCGCTGGCGCAGTTGATAGTCGGCCATTCGCTGCCGGATTACACGCGCCGCGAGCATCGTCCGGGCGATATCCGGCTGGCGGTGAAAAGTCTCTCGGTGGCGAGTCACGATCCGTTCGGCACGTCGCTCGACAACGTATCGCTCGATGTCCACGCGGGCGAGATTTTCGGCATCGCAGGCGTGTCGGGGAACGGGCAGGCGGAATTGCTCGCGGCGCTGTCGGGCGAAATCCGCGACAGGCACGTCGCGCCAGACGCCGTGTCGATCTGCGGCAAACCGGCCGCGCGTCTCACGGCAGGCGGCCGACGCCGTCTCGGCTTCGCCTTCGTGCCAGAAGAACGTCTCGGCCGCGGCGCGGTGCCCGCGATGTCGCTGGCGGACAACGGTCTGCTGACCGCGCATCGCGAAAACATGGTGCGCGGCGGCTGGATCAGGGCGAACACGGTGAAAGCGTTCGCGGACCGCTGCATCAAATCGTTCGACGTGCGCTGCGGCGGCAGCGGCGCGCTTGCGCAAAGCCTGTCGGGCGGCAATTTGCAGAAGTTCATCGTCGGGCGCGAGATTTTGCAGGAGCCGAAGGTGCTTGTCGTCGCGCAGCCGACCTGGGGCGTCGATGTCGGCGCGGCGGGCTTTATCCGTCAGCAATTACTCGATCTGTCGGCGCGCGGCGTCGCGATTCTCGTCATCTCCGAGGAACTGGAAGAACTGTTCGACATCTGCGACCGGCTGGCCGTGATCGCGTGCGGCAAGCTGTTGCCGGTGCGCAAGACCAGCGAGACCAACGCGGAGGAAGTCGGCCTCTTCATGGCCGGGCTTTTCGAAGGCAAGCGCGCGCAAGCGGCCGAAATCGACACTCTCTCGAAGTAACGACGATGACTTTTCCTTACAGACTCGAAGCGCGGCCCACGCCGTCGCGCGCGATGCAGCTTGCCGTGCCCGTGGTCGCCGCCGTGGCGACGCTCGTCATCGGCTTCCTGATTTTCAGCGTGGTCGGACAAGACCCGCTGCGGGCGATGCACGCGTTCTTCATCGACCCGTTGTCGTCGGTGAACGGCTGGTCGGAGCTCTTCCTCAAAGCGTCGCCGTTGTGCCTGATCGGGCTGGGCCTCGCGGTCGGCTATCGCGCGAACGTGTGGAATATCGGCGCGGAAGGGCAGATGCTGCTCGGCGGCATCTTCGCGGGCGGCATCGCGATTCATTTCGGCGATGCGTCCGGCTGGTGGACGCTGCCGCTGATGATGATCGGCGGTGTCATCGGCGGCATGGTGTGGGCGGCGATTCCCGCGCTGCTCAAGAGCCGCTTCAACACCAACGAAATCCTCACCAGCCTGATGCTGACCTACGTCGCCACGCAACTGCTGATCTACCTCGTCAGCGGTCCGTGGCGCGATCCGGAAGGCATGAATTTCCAGATCTCGGCGATGTTCGTCGACGACGCGCTGTTCCCGCGCCTCTACGGCGACTGGCACTGGACGTTTCTGAAGGGCACGCGGATCAACGCGTCCGTGTTCCTGACGGTAATCGCGATTCCGTGCGTGTGGGTGTTCATGCGCAAGAGCTTCGCCGGATTCCGCATGAACGTCGGCGGTCTCGCGCCGCTGGCCGCGCGCTACGCGGGTTTCTCCGACAAGAAGACCATCTGGACCTCGCTGCTGCTCTCAGGCGGCCTCGCGGGACTCGCGGGTATGGCGAAGGTCGCCGGGCCGATCGGACAGCTTCAGGCGGGCTGGTCGCCGGGCTACGGCTTCACGGCGATCATCGTCGTGTTCGTGGGGCGGTTGCATCCGGTGGGCATCGTGCTGGCCAGTCTGCTGATGGCGTTGCTGTATCTCGGCGGCGAAGCGGTGCAGACGTCGCTGCAATTGCCGCAAGCGCTCGCGGGCGTGTTTCAGGGCCTGCTGCTGTTCTGTCTGCTCGGTTGCGACCTGTTCGTGAATTACCGCGTCAAGCGCCGTTCGCCCGCCCATCACGCCGTTTAAGAAGATCATGGATATCAATCAAGCCAGCAATCTCGCTTCGAGCGCCGTGATCGCGGCCATTCCGCTCATGTTCGCGGGCGCGGGCGAACTCGTCGCCGAAAAATCCGGCGTGCTCAATCTCGGCGTCGAAGGCATGATGCTGATGGGCGCCGTCACCGGTTACGCCGTCACGTCCATCACCGGCAGTCCGTGGCTCGGCATTCTCGCGTCGATCGTCGCGGGCCTGTTGATGGCGCTGCTGTTCGGCTTTCTCACCATCACGATGCTCGCGAATCAGGTCGCGACCGGCCTGTCGCTGAACATTTTCGGCGTATGTGGGCAAGCCGTACACGTCGGCCGCCGTGCGCGCGACCATCGACGTGATGCCAATTCCCGCGCTCTCCAAGATTCCCGTGCTCGGCTCGGCGATTTTCTCGCTCGATCCGCTCGGCTATATCGCGTTCCTGATGTTTATCGCGATCGGCTGGTTTCTCTACAAGACGCGCGCGGGGCTGGTGCTGCGTTCGGTCGGCGAATCGCCGGCCGTGGCGCATTCGGTCGGCTTTCCCGTCGTGGGCGTGCGCTACGGCGCGACGCTGTTCGGCGGCGCGATGGCGGGCGTCGCGGGCGGTTATTACTCGATCGTCTATCTGCACGTCTGGCAGGAGCAATTGACGTCGGGACGCAGCTGGATCGCGCTGGCGCTGGTCGTGTTCGCGACGTGGCGTCCGGGGCGTCTGATCATCGGCGCGCTCTTGTTCGGCGCGGTGATGGCGCTGCAGTTCTACGCGCAGGCCATCGGCGTGCCGGTGCCGACGCAGTTCGTCGCGATGCTGCCGTATATCGCCACCATCGTCGTGCTGGTGTTGATCTCGCGCAATCCGAACACCATCAAGCTCAACGCGCCCGCATCGCTCGGCAAGCCGTTTTTCGCATCGAGCTGATCGAGTCGCGCGGAGTGTTGTACCGAGGCAGCACGGGCGTTTCGCTCATATTTTTGACCGACGAAACTCCTTCACGAAGCATCGAGTTTCAGTAACAACATCGACCAGGAGAGAACCACAATGAATAAATCATGGCTGAAGGCGATCACGGCAACTGTCGCACTGTCCGCCACCGTCGCCGCGCTGAGCGCGCAGGCGGCGGATGCGCCGGGCGTCGCCTTCGTCTACCTCGGCAATCCGGGCGATGCAGGCTGGACGTTCGCGCACGACGCCGGCAGCAAGGAAGCCGAGGCGAAATACGGCAGCAAGATCAAGATCACGCGCGTGGAAAACGTGCCCGAATCGGCCGACTCGGAACGCGTGTTCCGCGATCTCGCCAACAAGGGCAACAAGATCATCTTCGCGACCAGCTTCGGCTATCAGGATTTCGCGCTGAAAGTCGCGAAGGATTTTCCCGACACGACTTTCCTGACCGCCACCCGCTACAAGAAGGCGAAGAACTTCGGCACCTATGACGTCCGGATGTATCAGGGCGCGTATCTCGCGGGCGTCGCGGCCGGCTATGTGACGAAGACCAACACGCTTGGCTTCGTGGCGTCGGTGCCGATCCCCGAAGTGGTGTGCAACATCAACACGTACACGATGGGCGCGCGTTCGGTGAATCCGAAGGTTCACACCAAGAAGGTCATCTGGATCAACAGCTGGTTCGATCCGGGCAAGGAAAAGCAGGCGGCGGAAACGCTGATCGGGCAGGGCGCGGACGTGCTGCTGCAAAACACCGACTCGAACGCCACGCTCAACACGGCCAACGAGAAGCACGTCTTCGCGTTCGGTTGGGATTCGAACATGAAGAAGTTCGGCCCGAACGCGCATCTCGGTTCGGTCGTGGCGCACTGGGGCGTCTACTACAACGCCGTGATCCAGCAAGTGCTCGACGGCAAGTGGAAGAACGATCCGGTGTGGCTCGGCATGCCGCAGAAGGCCGTCGATCTGGAAGACCTGAACAGCGGCGCGATTCCCGCCAACGCGATGAAGGCCGTCGCCGCCAAGTGCGACGAACTGCACGCCGGCAAATGGGACGTGTTCACGGGCCCGATCAAGGATCAGTCGGGCGCGGAAAAAGTCCCGGCCGGCAAGACGCTGACCGATCCGGAACTGCAACGCATCAACTGGTACGTGGAAGGCGTGGACGGCTCGCTGCCGAAGTAAGCACGCACGCTCCCGAAGTAAAAACGCGCCTCGTCTTGCAACGAGGCGCGTTTTTTTATGCCGTGGACAAACCAATCAATCGTCGATACGCAGTCCGATCTTGATCGTCACCTGCCAGTGCACGATCTTGCCGTCTTCGATATGTCCGCGCGTTTCCGTCACTTCGAACCAGTGCATGTTGCGTACGGTCTTGGCGGCCTTGCTCAGCGCGATGCGCACGGCGTCATCGCTCGATTGCTGCGACGAACCGGTGAGTTCGATCTGTTTGTAGACGTGTTCCGACATGATGTTCTCCTTGTAGTGATGGCCGGTCGGCCGGTGGCGTCATGAGATGACCTGAGCAAGTCATGCGCCAAGCGCCGCCCGAACCGGAGTCTGCAAAAGGGAACGACACAATGCGCTTCCATTAAAGGCAGGAAAGCGCGATGACGAAACTGGGGAATGCCAGAGGCAGCCGCGTTCCTCGCAAGTGACGCGAGGAACGACGGGCACATTGGGCAAGTGGGAAGAATCTAGCGCAGCGGACGCGAGGCGGCGTCGCCGGCATCCTGACGACGCGTTCCGCGACGGCGGCGCGCGGAAACGGTTGCGCCGAATTCGCTCAGAATCTGCGTTCGGGCGCGGCTGGCGAACACCAGGAAGCCGAAGCCGTTGGCCTTGTACCAGTAGCCGCCGTTTTCGAGTCCGTCGAGCGGTTGCTCGAGCGCGTTGGTAATGGATTCGACGCAGCGCCGATGCAGTTCGTCGATCGCCGGATACGGCGGCTGGGCGCCGCGCACGCTGCACAACAGGACATCGAGCCCCGGTAGCACATGTGCGTACAGCACCGATTCGTCCTGCGCACGAGCGCGGGCTATCTTGGTGTCGAGCTGGCCGAACGGCTTGAAATGCCGTAGCACGGCGAGAAAAGATTCGTCGCCATCAGCCTTCACGCGTTTACGCTTTTTCGGGAAGGACATAAAAACTCGCCTGAAAAAGAATTGCAAAAAACGCAGCGTCCTCATGCGGCCACTCCCGTCTTGCGTGCCGCACGTCGATCTTTTATAGCGCATCGATGTGATCAGGTCACGGTGATTCGCAACCTTCGAACGCACGACCGGTTTCTCACCAGTGCGTCTTCAGGCGCATGAATCGAGCCGTCGACCTTTGGGCGGCCCGCTGGCATCCCCTCTGAGCTTCTGTCTCAATAATAGTCCTGCTGAACCCCATGCGGCCACCCTCTCTGAAGAAAAAAGCGGCCGTGCACACCAAAAAAACGCTGCATCCCCGCTGTCTATCGATACGGACCGGTGCATTTCGCATGGGTTCCGGCGGAAACGACAGCCTATACCAGACAAAATTGTGCAGAGCTTGCGAATCGGCCGGCTTGCGGGAGCGCGCGCCGGCCGAGCGATCACATCCGATTCCGACGATCAGACACGCGGTTTCTTCAACTCGTCGCGAATCTCGCGCAGCAGCAGCACGTCTTCCGGCGGCGCGGCCGGCGCGGGTGCGGCTTCTGCCGGCTTGCGCAGATTGTTGATGAACTTGACCATCAGAAAGATGATGAACGCGAGGATGATGAAGTTGATCACTACCGTGATGAACGAACCGTAGCCGAGCACGGCCACGCCCGCGCCCTGCAGGTCCTTATATGAACCGGGATTGCCTTTGAAACTGGGCGGTATCTGCCCTAAGCGAACGAATAGGTTGGAGAAGTCGAGCCCGCCCGTGGCCAGGCCGACAATCGGCATGATGAGATCCTTGACAACGGAGTTGACGATCGTCGAGAACGCACCGCCGATGATCACACCGACCGCGAGGTCCATCACGTTGCCCTTGAGGGCGAATGCCTTGAATTCGTCAATCATGCTCATGCGCGGCTTCCTCCAGTTAAAGTCCGGGAAAAAAAATTATTGAGTCAAAGCAGCAGCAGGCGGGGCAGCAAGGGCTATGCCATTCGTATGAATGCATACGAACGCGCCGAAGCGTGACGCCGCGACGTTTCGCTTTGGCGACAGAACAATGATAGTCGTTTCGCGCGCGATTCGTCCGCCGGCGTGCTCGGCGGACGGGCGTGTTTTCGGTCAGGCCGTGGGGACGCGTCCGACGCTGATCGCCGCGCAAAACGCCGCGTGATCGGCGACAGTCTGTGCGCCGTAGCGCTCGGCCCACATCGCATAGGCGGCGTCGAGCTTGTCGGAATTGCCGCAGTAGCCCGCGATCAGCGCTGCGTCGCCGGTGCGGGCGTGGGCGCGCGCGAGCAGCAGCCCGAGGCACCACGCGTAGTAATCGAAGGTGGCGCCGTGCAGCCAGTCGAGCGGAATCGAGCCGCGAATCTGCTTCATCTGACGCACGTAAAAATCGCGTCCGGAGATGGTGGTCCAGCCCAGCAGCGCATCGGACGAACTCTGCATCAGACGCTGACCATGCACCACGCGCCGACCCTGATGCCGATACGGTTCGTCCAGCGGCGGCACGAAGGGCGCGGCGGCCGGCACGATGCCTTCCTTCACCTGCATGAAGAGCGGATCGCCATGCGCGCGGCCGATCATCAGCACGAGATACGCACGCGTGCCGACGCCGACCACCCGATGCGCGACATCCGCGACGTCGTAGCGTTCGAGCATCATCCGCCATTCGCCCGCGATGGTTTGCAGATACGCCTTCAGCCCGTCGACGACGTGATTCTTTTCGGCGGCGTCGAGTTCAGTGAGGATCGGCGGATCGGACTTGACGCGCCAGCCTTTGCCGGCCGGTTCCGCGACCTTCGCGAGCATGGTGGCGTGCGTGCGTTTCATCGCCCGTTCCACGGTCTTTTCGATGGTCGCCTTTTTCTCGCTGTCGAGCTTGACCGGCGTGTCGATGCGCCCGGCGCTGCCGTACGAGCGCATCTGCCAGAGGTCGTAGGGGCTCATTTGCGCGAGCTGCGCCATCATCGCGCGATACGCCGCGCACGACGAGCGCACCGCGCGATCGCGCCCGGCGGCGTCCACGCCGTTTTCGCGCGCGGCCACGTTGATGCTTGCCGTCAGCCGCTTCAGGTCCCATTCCCACGGCCCGATCAGCGTTTCGTCGAAGTCATTCAGATCGAATACGACTTCCTGACGCGGTGTATGAAACAGGCCGAAGTTATTGATATGCGCGTCGCCGTCGATGATCACGTTATGGCCGATCGACGGCGATTTGGCGAGATCCCAGGCCATCACCGTCGCCGCGCCGCGCAAAAACGCGAACGGCGATTCGGCCATGCGCAGCGGAATCAGCCGCTCCTGACGGCCCGCGTTGCCGGCCAGCACGCGCTCGACGGGATCGGGGCGATCCGGCTCGGGCTGCCAGGCGCCGTGCGCATCGAAGGCGACGGCATCGCGCAGCGCGCGGCCGGCGGCGCGGCTGTCGTCGGCGGTGCCGGAGGACTGGGCGGATGAAGCCGCCGGGGCGGAACCAGGGCGCGTGGACAAGCGTGTTCTCCTTTTCCGCGAGGTGACTTCGGGTCGGCTCTGACGTGCGTCGAGCCGGATGTGAACGCGTCAGGAAGGTTTTACACGCGATGCCCGCTCGACGCGAGTTCGGCGAGTGCGACGTCCCGCGTCGACGTCTCGCGAAGCGGCCCGCGCGCCTGAATTCTCGCGGGCACGCATCCTGCTCCTTTCGATCCGCTTCATGCGGCGCAATGCCGAGCCAAGTTGCTTCACGCCGACGCAGCGAGCGTCAACCATTCGAACACATCATCTCATGCCCAACGAACTCCGCATTGCCGAAGGCTCTCCGTTTCCGCTTGGCGCGACCTGGGACGGGAAGGGCGTCAATTTCGCGCTGTTTTCCGCGCACGCGACCAAGGTCGAACTGTGTCTTTTCGACGAAAAAGGCGAGCAGGAAACGCAGCGTATCGAACTGCCCGAATTCACCGATGAAGTCTGGCACGTCTATGTGCAAGGCCTCGAACCGGGCGCCGTGTACGGCTATCGCGTGCACGGGCCGTACGAGCCGGAACACGGCCATCGCTTCAATCCGAACAAGCTGCTGCTCGATCCGTACGCGAAGGCGCACGTCGGCGAACTGAAGTGGGATCCGGCCGTGTTCGGCTACACGCTCGACGCGGAAGGCGACGACCTCACCTATGACGAACGCGACAGCGCGCCTTTCATGCAGAAGTGTCAGGTGGTCGATCAGACCTTCACCTGGACGCACCCGACGCGCGTGCGCGTGCCCTGGGAGCACACGATCTTCTACGAAACGCATGTCCGCGGCTATACGAAGCGTCATCCCGCCGTGCCCGAAAACATGCGCGGCACCTTCGACGGACTCGGCCAGAAGGAAGTGGTCGACTACATCAAGAGTCTCGGCGTGACGTCGGTCGAACTGCTGCCGATTCACGCGTTCGTCAACGACAGCTATCTGCTCGACAAGGGCCTGACGAATTACTGGGGCTACAACACGATCGGTTTCTTCGCCGCCGATCCGCGCTTTTTCGCACGCGGCGCGGGCGCGCTCGCCGAGTTCAAGGAGATGATCGATCGCCTGCACGAAGCCGGCCTCGAAGTGATTCTCGACGTCGTGTACAACCACACGGCGGAAGGCAACGAGCGCGGGCCGACGCTGTCGTTCCGCGGCATCGACAATGCTTCGTATTACCGGCTGATGCCGGAGGAACCGCGCTACTACATCAACGATACCGGCACGGGCAACACGCTCAACCTGTCGCATCCGCGCGTGCTGCAGATGGTCACCGACAGCCTGCGCTACTGGGTGACGGAGATGAACGTCGACGGCTTCCGTTTCGATCTCGCGACCATTCTCGGCCGCGAGCCGTACGGCTTCGACGAAAGCGGCGGCTTCCTCGACAGTTGCCGTCAGGACCCGATCCTGTCGAGCGTGAAGCTGATCGCGGAGCCGTGGGATTGCGGTCCGGGCGGCTATCAGGTCGGCGGTTTCCCGCCGGGCTGGGCGGAAGGAACGATCGTTATCGCGACACGGTGTGCGCGTTCTGGAAGGGCGACGAGGGCGAATCGCCCGAACTCGCGACGCGCATGACCGCATTCGGCGACAAGTTCAACAAGCGCGGACGCCGGCCGTGGTCGAGCGTGAACTTCATCACCGCGCACGACGGCTTCACGCTCAACGATCTCGTGTCGTACAACGAGAAGCACAACGAGGCCAACGGCGAAGACAACAAGGACGGTCATTCGGACAACAAGTCGTGGAATTGCGGCGCGGAAGGTCCGACCGACGACGAGGACATCCGCACGCTGCGCGAACGCCAGAAGCGCAACATGCTCGCGACGCTGCTGTTCTCGCAAGGCACGCCGATGATCCTCGCCGGCGACGAATTCGGCCGCACGCAGCAGGGCAATAACAACGCCTATTGCCAGGACGACGACATCAGCTGGGTGAACTGGGATATCGACGAACAAGGGCTCGCGCTGACCGATTTCGTCCGCAAGCTCACGACGCTGCGTCACACGCTTCCGGTGCTGCGACGCCAGCGCTTTCTCACGGGCGAATACAACGAAGCGCTGCAGGTCTCCGATGCCAAATGGCTCGGCACGACCGGCGAGGAACTCACGCAGGAGCAGTGGGACGATCCGAACATGCGCTGCTTCGGCGTGGTGATGGACGGCCGCGCGCAGGCGACGGGTATCCGCAAGCCGGCGTCGGATGCGACGTTGCTGCTGGTCGTGAAGGCGTATCACGATGTCGTCGATTTCACGCTGCCGGATATTCCCGGTCCCGACGAGTGGATTTGTCTCATCGACACCAACGCGCCGATCCGCGAGGAACTGCCGGTGTTCGATTCGGGCGAGGTGTATCAGGTAACGGGCCGCTCGCTGCTGCTGTTCGCCTTGCAGCCGCGCGGCGCGACCAAGCGCATTTTCAAGCGTCTGGAAGAAGCGTTGACCGATGAAGTGCCGCCCGAGGACGGCCAGAAGAAGGCGGGCGAGTGAAAGCGGGACGCGTCGCGCGATTCGGTATCGTGCCAATTTTGCGATAACGGCCGGGCGCGCGCCGCCCGGTTTTTAATCCCGATGCGTTTCGATTTCACCTGCCGCGACGCGGCTTTGTCCGCATGATGCTGCACGCCGTATTGCGTATTGCCGACTGGGATCAGCTGGCGCGGATCTGGGAGTTCGTCGTCGGCTTCTTCAAGTTTCTGTGGGCCTTGCTGAAGTTTCTCGGTGGAGCGGGGTGATTTCGTTGCGCATGAAAAAGCCCCGTGAAAACGGGGCTTTTTTGTGTCGATGCTTTTGCACTTGCGCGGATTACGAATCGCGCCAGCTGTCGTCGTCGTTGCTGCCGAGATCGAGGCCGCCGCCACTTCCGCCGCCGTCGTTCCAGTCGTTCGAGCCGTTGCCGAAGTCGAGGCCGCCGCCGTTGTTGCCGAAGTCGAGTCCGCCGTTGTTATCGTCGCGACGCTCCACCGGCACATCGCGTTCGATGACCCGATCGCGTCCATGCGACATCGCTTCGCCCAGCAGCACGCCAGTCAACAAACCGCCCATGCCGCCGCCGAACCCGCCGCCGCCTTGCTGGATGATGACCGGCCCCTGACCCTGCTGCGGCGGATACGGCCCTTGCTGCGGATAAGGTTGTTGCGGATTGCGCCCGAAGCGCTCGGCTTCCTGCGCATAAGGCGATCCGCCTTGCACGGTCGGCTGGGCCGCGTTCGGATCGGGACGGCTTTCGGCGCGCGCCTTCAGACTCGCGACCTGTTTCTCCATCTCCTCGACGGCATACGGCGGCACCGGATTCTTCGAATTCGAGAGCGCCTCCACCATTTCGCGCAGACGCGTTTCCGCGCCTTCGACGTCCTTCAGCAGCGCTTCATGCCCCGGCGCGGTGGAAAGACGCACGTCGAGCTTGAGCGAGCGGACATCGTTGAGCAATTCGGTGGCGCGCTTGATCTGCGCGCGGCGATCGTCTTCGGCCTGACCGTCGTCACGCGCGCGGGCGTGGCGCAGGTCCCAGCGCAGAACCATCGCGATTGCGCCGATCAGCACGGCCAGGCCGATCCACATGCCCATCGACGGACCATGCTTCTGCGGCGCGGCGGCTTGCTGATCGAACGGATTGGACGTGCTCGACGAGCGCGTGCCGACGTTGCCGCCGCCCTGACGGCTCGCATGCGATTGAATGCGCGACTGCGTTTCGGCGAAGCGCGAAGCGTCGGTGAAACTCAGCGAAGGATCGAGCGATTTCGCCTGTTGCAACTGGGACAGCGCATCGGCGTAACGGCCTTCGCGATCGAGCACTTGCGCGTACAGATAATGCGCGTGCGCGTTCTTCGGATGCGCGTTCAGTACTTCGGTCAACTGGGAATCGGCTTGTTGCCAGTTGCTTTGCGTCATCGACTGTTCGACCTGCTGCACGGTCGGCACGGCGAACGCGAGCGGCGAGGCGAGTGACAGCGCGAGAACGACTGCCGTCAAAGTCTTTTTCATGATGCGGGCCGGACGCGGTGACGTCCGTCTCCTGTCGAGTAAAGCCTGTGATGCTCAGGGTAATGCATATCCGTGCGACGGGTGGCGCGCCTGAGCGGTGCTCTCGCGTCGCACGGATCGGACCCGCGTGGGTCTTACAATCTTTACTGCGCCGGCGTATTCATCTGCTTCTTGAGCGCTTCCAGGCGATCTTCCACCGACGGACCGCGATTCAGCGCGGCGAGTTTGTCGTCGAGCGCCTTGCCCGACTTCTGATCGGCGGAATTCAGACGCGCGTCGGAACGGGCGTTGGCGAGTTGAATCTTGTCTTCGAGCTTCTGGAAGTCTTCCGACAGATTCTTTCCGCCAATGCCACCGAGCGCCGTGGCGGCCGTGTCCTTGGCCTGCGCGATCTGCTGCTTCGCCTGCAGGATGTTCGAGCGCGCGTTCAGATCGTTACGACGCTGACGCATGTCGTTGATCTGCGTCTTCAGATGATCCACCGACGGCACGAGTGTGGTCAGTTCGGTGGCCAATGCGTCGCGTTCCGTTTCGGCGTTCGCCTGTGCCGCGAGCGCTTCGCGTGCGAGGCTTTCATCGCCGGACGTGAGGGCGCGCTTGGCGCCTTCTTCGTACTTCTTCGCCTTGTCGGCGGCGGCGTCGCGCTTGCTTTGCTGCGTGGCGACCTGAGCCTCGATTTCGATCAGCGAGTTCTCCGCTTTCGCGATGCTGTCGTCGAGCTCGCGCACGATCTGACGGGCATCGCGCGAGGGGTCCTGCATGGTGTCGGTTGCGTCGTTGAGCAGGCCCTTGACCGTGCGCGAGATGGAATCGAAAAGTGACATGTAATTCTCCTTGATGAAGACCCGCGGCTGCATTCCGCGCGCGATGAATGTGAGGCGCGTGGCGCTAGATTGCAAGCATGAGATGACACGCGAGCGACGGCGGATATACCCCGGTTATTAGAGCATGCCGCGCCTTAATCCGGGCTTAACGAACGTTAAGGAGTGTAACGGCGCGGCATGCGTCGGCAGGAGAAAGCAGGCCGAACGGACAATAGGGCGTTCAGGAGCGTCCGTCGCCGGAGAGCCAGGCGTCTTCGCCGGAGTCTTCGGCGTCGTCGTGATCGTTTTGCGCGGAGATTTCCGGCGTTTTAGGCGCGGGTTTGACCGGACGTTTGCCAGCGTTCTTCGCCGCGCTGGCGGCGGCTTCGCGTGCCTCGCGCGCGGCGGCCGTGGCGGCGACGCTTTTCAGCGCGACATCGAGCGGATCGGGTGCCTTGGGCGCGCGCAGACGGTCGACGATGCCCGCAGCCTTGATCTGCTCGCTCGTCGCGTTGAAGTTGAGCACCGTGCGCCGCATCAGCTCGCTCACGCTGATGCCTAAGTTGTCCGCCGTCTTGCCGATGGCGAGTTTCTGCGCAGGGGTCACGAAAACTACGATGCGTTCGCTGGGTTTGGTTGTCATGAGCGGCTCGCAAACAGTAAGGCGATTGCAAACATCGAGATGCTGCAACGGCAATACGGATTCATGAAACGGCGCGACAGTCTTGACCGCAGGGTTCGCGCGGTTCTCGCTCGGATGCGGGCGGCGTGCGCCGGCAAATGGAAGAGAACCTGCAATCGATGCATCCATCATATCGTTTTCAGCGTGGCATGCGTGTGGGGCGCACCGCATGTCAATGTGTGAGCGCATACAAAAAAGGGCGCGCAATCAACGATTTGCCTATTTTCTCATAGGGTTGTCCACAGGGCTCTCAACATAAACTGTGGGTAACCGCACATAGCGCGCACGATGCCCGCGGATGGCGCGGAACGCGCGCGTTCGCTTCATTCACTTACAAAAAAACCACGCCGGTTTCGTAGTCGCGCGCGCGAATTCTTTAAAATGGGCTGTTAGCCTCGGTCGAAGCCGGTCCGCTCATCGCTCGTCCCGTCCTTGCCTGCCGTGCCCAAGCGCGCCGCAGGCGTCGAACGCGGCAGCATTGCGCGCCGCACGCGCGCATACGATTCAACTCATGCCTATCATCAAACGACCCGACTCAAAGCATTCCACGCGACACGATCGCGAACCCAGCTGGAACGACTCTCGCAACGACACACGCAACGCTTCGGGCGGCCACGACGGTGGCAATCGCGGCGGCGGTAACGGCGGACGCGGCGGCAATAGTGGCAATGGCGGCAACGGCCGCAAGCCGCCGAAGCGTTCGATCGGCACGCGCATCGCGCTCTGGTTCATGGGGCTCGTCGGCGCGGGCGTGGTGGTGGGCGCGCTGATCGTCGGTTACGCGCTCGTCGTCATGGAGCCGAATCTGCCGTCGCTGAACGCGCTGATCGATTACCGTCCGAAAGTGCCGCTGCGCGTCTATACGGCCGATCATGTGCTGATCGGCGAATTCGGCGAAGAGCGCCGCAGCCTCGTGCGCTTTCAGGACATCCCCGACCAGATGAAGAAAGCGGTGCTCGCCATCGAGGATTACCGTTTCTACGATCACGGCGGCGTGGACTTTCTCGGCATTCTGCGCGCGGGCGTTGCCGATCTGATGCACGGCGGCGCATCGCAGGGCGCGAGCACGATCACCATGCAGGTGGCGCGCAACTTCTTTCTGTCGAGCGAGAAGACCTATACGCGCAAGGTCTACGAGATGCTGCTCGCGTACAAGATCGAACGCGCGCTGACGAAAGACCAGATTCTCGAGCTGTACATGAATCAGATCTATCTCGGCGAACGCGCTTACGGCTTCTCCGCCGCGGCGCGCGTGTATTTCGGCAAGGACCTGAAGGACGTGACGCTGGCCGAAGCCGCGATGCTCGCGGGCCTGCCGAAAGCGCCGTCGGCCTATAACCCGGTGGTGAATCCGAAGCGCGCGAAGGTGCGTCAGGCGTACATCCTCAAGCGTATGATGGATCTGAACTACATCTCGCGCGATCAGTACACGCAGGCGATCGCCGAGCCGATTCATACGAAGTCGTCAGGCACCGAGTACAGCGTGCACGCCGAGTATGTCGCCGAAATGGTCCGGCAGATGATGTACGCGCAGTACAAGGAAGAGACCTACACGCGCGGCCTGACGGTCACGACGACCATCGATTCCGCCGATCAGGACGCCGCCTACAAGGCCGTGCGCAAGGGCGTGATGGATTACGAGCGCCGTCATGGCTATCGCGGGCCGGAGGGCAATATCGCGTTGCCGGCGAGCGCCGACGATCGCGCCGAAGCCATCGAGGATGCGCTGGTCGATCATCCGGACAACGGCGAACTCGTGTCGGCCGTGGTGACGTCCGCGACTCCGAAGCAGGTGGTCGCGCAATTCGTCGGCGGCGATACCGCGACGATGTCGGGCGAAGGTCTGCGCTTCGTCGCGGCGACGCTGCGCTCGAACGCATCGAAGGCGCTGGCGATCAAGCCGGGCTCGATCATCCGCCTGATGAAGGATGGCAAGGACGGCTGGCAGATCACGCAGTTGCCGCAAGTGGAAGGCGCGCTCGTTTCGATGGTGCCGCAGGACGGCGCGATCCGCGCGCTGGTCGGCGGCTTCGATTTCAACAAGAACAAGTTCAACCACATCACGCAGGCGTGGCGTCAGCCGGGTTCGAGCTTCAAGCCGTTCATTTATTCGGCGGCGCTCGACAAGGGCCTGGGACCAGCGACCGTCATCAACGACGCGCCGCTCTATTTCCCCGCGACGACGCCCGGCGGCGACGCGTGGGAGCCGAAGGACGACGATCAGCCCGACGGCCCGATGTCGATGCGCGTCGGCCTTCAGAAGTCGAAGAACCTCGTCTCGATCCGCATTCTGTCGTTCATCGGCACGCAGTACGCGCAGGATTTCGTCACGAAGAACTTCGGCTTCGACAAGGACAAGACGCCGCCGTATCTGCCGCTCGCGCTCGGCGCGGGACTCGTCACGCCGTTGCAGTTGAGCGGCGCGTATTCGGTGTTCGCGAACGGCGGATATCGCATCAATCCGTATCTGATCGCCGAAGTCGACGATGCGCGCGGTGCGGTGATTTCGCGCACCGATCCGCTGACCGCCGCGAAGAACGCGCCGCAGACGCTTGAGCCGCGTAACGCGTACATCATGAACAGCCTGCTGCATACGGTGGCGACGCAGGGCACCGGTTCGGGCACCAACGCGCTCAAGCGTAACGACCTGCAAGGCAAGACCGGCACCACCAACGACGCGAAGGACGGCTGGTTCGCGGGCTATCAGAAGCAACTCGTCGCGGTCGCGTGGATGGGCTACGACCAGCCGAAGACGCTCGGCAGCCGCGAATTCGGCGCGCAACTCGCGTTGCCTATCTGGGTGCAGTACATGGGGCAGGCGTTGCGCAACATTCCGCAGCAGGAGATGGACAAGCCCGACGGCATCACCACGGTCGATGGCGAAATGTTCTACGCGGATCGCACGCCGGGCGCGGGTTTCGTCGCGAGCATCGGACTGGACACCAACAATCCGATGGCCGGCGACGCCACGACGATAGGCGGTGTCGGTCCCGCCGGCATGGCCGTGCCCGCGCCGCCGCCGCAAGTCACGACCGACGAGCGCAAGCAGATCATGGATATGTTCAACAAGCCCTGACCGGTCGGTCCTCTTCAAGCATGATCGGCATAGGGGCGGCCAGCAAGCTGGCCGGTCCCCTGCCACACCACCCTGCCACACCACCCGGCGTGCGGGTCCGCACCGGGCGGTTCGGGAAGTTGAGGTTATGTGAGGCGAGGCATGCCA
>NZ_LFJJ01000107.1 GCF_001189365.1 Candidatus Burkholderia verschuerenii
CTCAACGTCATGCCTCAACCTCTACTCGTGCGCTGCAGACCTGGCTGAGATGTGCGTTTACGTCTGCACCAGACTGCGTCGTTGGGTCCATTCCGGCAAATTCAATTTTGCAGGCCAGACTATGTAACCAACCTGAGCGTGTTTCGCGGCGATTTCGCGACGGCGGGCGCGGCGAAGCTGGCCATCGTCGATAGCCATTCGTTCTGGGTCTACGGCTACTTCGAGGAAACCAAGCTGCCGCACGTGCGCATCGGCGATCGCGCGCAGATCCGGCTGATGAGCGGCGGCGAGCTGAAAGGCCACGTGGAGAGCATTTCGCGCGGCATCTACGATCGCGACAATCCGCAAAGCCGCGAATTGCTGGCCGATGTGAGGGACCAGACGCCCGAAACCACCGTTAAAATCGAGCGCATCGCTTAAACGGATGCGCCAAATGAAATCGAGAACCATCGGCGGAATCGCCATAGAAAACATTCCGCCGCGCGTCAAGATATTGCCTTCTCCCGAGAAGGCAATCGATATGTCGACTGAGGAAGGTCGGCAACGCGTGCTCGATGCGATCCGCCGAACGATTTCCACGCATCGCGTGGCGATCAGGGCACTCGCCAAACGGTAAAGTACTGCAAGACAGAGCCTCTGCCTCACGCTCCGAAAAACCCGAAGCGCGAGGCACGCCGAACCCTACTTCAACACCACCTTCACATCAAAATACTTCGCCGCAAAGCGATCGATCGACCCGTCTTCCTTCAGTTCCTTCAACGCGCGATTGAGCGCGTCCTTCAGCGCCTTGTCGCTCTTGCGCACGCCGAAGCCCACACCCGCGCCCAACAGCTTGTCATCCGACACCGCCGGACCCGCAAACGCGAAGCCCGCGCCCTGCGGCTGCTTCAGAAAGCCCTTCGATGCCGCTTCGGCGTCCTGAAACGCCGCGTCCAGACGGCCCGAGGCCAGATCGGCGTGACCTGATCCTGCGCCTGATACGACTCCACATCGATGCCCGCCGTCGCCCATTTCGCCTTCGCGTAGGCTTCCTGGATCGAACCCTGCAACACGCCGACGCGCTTGCCCTTCAGCCCGTCCACGGTCGGCAGGATCGCGCTGCCCTTCTTCGCGATCAACTGGTTGGGGATCATGTAGATCGGATCGGTGAAGTCGATGGCGAGCTTGCGCTTGTCCGTGATCGTCATGTCGGAATCGATCGCGTCGAACTTGCGTGCCTGCAGCGCCGGAATCAGGCCGTCGAACGCGTTCTCGACCCAGACGCATTTCATCTTCAGCTTCGCGCACACCGCGTTGCCGATGTCGATATCGAAGCCCACCAGTTGTCCCGTCGGCGTCTTCGATTCGAACGGCGCATACGATGCCTCGACGCCGAAGCGCAGTTCCTTCGTGCCGTCGGCGGCGTGCGCGCCGAGCGCGATCGTGACGAGCGCGGCGCCGACCGCGATCTTGCGCGCGGCGGCCCAATGCAGTTTCTTCACCTTGTTTCTCCTTCCAATGCGGATAGTTCTCGCTGTCCGATACGGCGAGGACAGGGCCGCGATTGTAGCGCGCGACCCACGGAAGGCTGTCGGAGGAAGCTTCAGGTGAGCGAGGCGAGCGTTTCGTCGGTCGTGTCGACGACCATCAAACCGGCGCGCAAACCGGGCTTCACTTTCGGATTCGGAAACACGATGCGCTCCTCGTCGTGCGACACGCGATAGCGATACTCGCCGTCGTGCGCGAGTTCCGTGCCGATCGCAAACGGCGTGAAATTCGGCACATCGCTCGCGACGTTGAGCACGAACTGCTCGCTGCGCTTGTCGATCTGCGCGACCACGGTAAAGACGCGCAGCGGCGCGTGTTCGGCGCGCGCATCGCCCGCGATCAGTCGACGCAACGCCGCATCCGATGCCGCGAAACGCGACAGATCGTTCGCGCCGAACGGCCGGACACGGCCCAGTTCCAGCGTGCACGCCAGCGCGCCCGCCGCGTGCGCGGTGAAATGCACGAAGGTGTTGCTCTTCTCCTTGTGCAGCAGTACGGCTTGCAGGCGCGCGTCGCTCAGCCAGTCGAACATCGCGCGCGAAAGCGGCGCATCGGTGTGCGGCAGCAGCGCGAACTGCTCGAAGACCGAGCCGCGAATCGCCGTATGCATGTCGATATGCCACTTCGGATGCGCGACGCCATCGAAGAAATGCAGCGCGGTGGCTTCGAGCTGCGCGGCGCGCGGCGCTTCGTGCGACTGCGGCAGACTCGCGTGACGTCCGCTGAACAGGCGATTCAGATCGTCGTCGAGATAGCGCTGGCCCGCGCGCATCGCGTCGATATTGCCGAGAATCACGAGCATGCGCGATTGCAGCGGCACGCTGCCGTTCGCGATATCCGCGACGAGCCGCGAAAGCATCTCGATGGACGCGGTTTCATCGCCGTGAACGCCCGCCGATACGAGCACGCTGTGCGTCGCTTGCTTCGACGGCTCGAACAGCAGCATGCCGTCGTCCTGCCACGTCCAATGCACGCCCGCCGCCGTCGTGCCCGAAGTCCTGTCGGGCCGTGTGCCCGCGAGCGTGAAGGCGAGAAAATCGTCGAGCAAATCAGCGCTGGAAGTCATAGACGGCACCGAGTCCGAGAAGCGTGGTCAGTTCATCGAGCGCGGCACGCGATTCGTTCAGCAACTGCGGATCGGCGAGATCGGCGGGCGCGAGACGGTCGCGATAGTGGCGCTCGATCCAGGCATCAAGCCTGGCGAACAACGCGTCGTTCATCCAGACGCCGCCGTTCACCGCCGCGCATTCCGCCTCGTTCAGCACGACCCGCAGACGCAGACACGCCGGACCGCCGCCGTTCTTCATGCTCTCGCGCAGATCGAAAACGAGCACTTCGTCGATGGGCGTCGCGCGCGTGCCGAGTGCATCGAGATAAGCGGCGACGCGCGCGTTCTCGCGGCATTCCTGCGGCACGACGAGCACTTGCGTGCCATCCGCGCGCGACAGCAACTGGCTGTTGAACAGATACGACGACACCGCATCGGCGACGCTCACTTCGCTTTCCGGCACTTCGAGCGGCGTGCATTCCGCGCCGTGTGCGCGCAGTTTGGCGGCGAGTTCATCGTAGACCTTGTGCTGATCGACGAAGGCGCGTTCATGACAGAACAGCGTCGTGAGATTGCCGACCGCGATCACGTCGTTATGAAACACGCCCGCGTCGATGACCTCGGGCGTCTGCTGCGCGAACACCGTGGCATCGTCGGCGAGACCGTGCAGACGCGCGACCGCGCGGCTGGCTTCGAGCGTCTGCCGCGCGGGATAGCGCTGCGGCTGCGGTCCTTGTCCGTATTCGCTGCGTCCATAGACGAAAACCTCGACGCCCTTCGCGCCGTATTCAGCCGCGAAGCGCGTGTGATTGGCCGCGCCTTCGTCGCCGAGCGCGGGCGTGCCGGGCAACGCGTGATGGATCGCGAAACGCGCTTCGTCGGCGAAGATCGCGGACAGCGTGCGGCGCGTTTCGCCATGTTCGATCGCGCGATGTAGCTTGGCGGCAAGATTCGCGGGCGTGAAATGCACGCGCGCATCCGCCGTATCCGCCGATGGACTGACCGTCGCCGCGTTGGCCGTCCACATCGCGGAGGCGGAACTCGCGGCGGCAAGCAGTTCGGGCGCTTCGCGCGCGGCGCGGGCGATCACGCTTGCATCGTCGCCGCTGAAACCGACCGCGCGCAACAGTTTCACCGATGGCCGTTCGAGCGGCGGCAACATGCCCTGACGAAAGCCCAGGTCCGCGAGCCGCTTCATCTTGCGCACGCCCTGCTTGGCGGCCGCTTTCGGATTCGCCACCGACTTCTCGTTGTTGCGCGACGCGACGTTGCCGAACGACAAGCCCGCATAGTTGTGCGTCGGGCCGACCAGCCCGTCGAAATTCGCTTCGGATGCCTGCATATCGATTTCCGCCATCAAAACGTGAGTCCCGGCGATACGCTCGCGGGCATCTGCAATTGCGCGCTTTCCACCGATGCCATCGGATACGAGCAGTAATCGGCCGCGTAATACGCGCTCGGCCGCTGATTCCCCGAGTGCCCGATTCCGCCGAACGGCGCTGCCGACGACGCGCCGTTGGTCGGCCGGTTCCAGTTGACGATGCCCGCGCGAATGGTGTGCTGGAAGTGCGTCCACGCGGCTTCGTCGTCGGCGAGCAGGCCAGCGGACAGGCCGTAAGCGGTGTCGTTGGCGCGCTCGATCGCTTCGTCGAACGTCTGGTAGCGCGCGACTTGCAGCAGCGGGCCGAAGTGCTCTTCGTCCGGCACGTCGCGCGCGTTGGTGATGTCGAGTATCGCGGGCGAGACGTAGCCGAGATGCGGCGCGCGTTGCTGCATTTCGAGCGTGACAGTCGCGCCCGCATCGATCAGACGCGTTTGCGCCGTCATCAGACGCGATGCCGCGCGCGCCGAAATCACCGCGCCCATGAAGGGCTGCGGTTCGTCGTCGAATGCGCCGACGCGGATCGCCGCGCTCACATCGACGAGACGCTGCATGAAGCGCTGACCGAAGGCATCGTTGGGAACGAACAGACGCCGCGCGCACGTGCAACGCTGCCCCGCCGACAGAAACGCCGACTGGATCGTGTGATGCACGGCCGCGTCGATATCCTCGACCTTCGATACGACCAGCGGATTGTTGCCGCCCATTTCAAGCGCCAGCACAATCTCGGGACGGCCGCCGAACTGCTTGTGCAGCAGCGTGCCGGTATCCGAACTGCCGGTGAAAAACAGCCCGTCGATCTGCCGATGATTGGCAAGCGCCACGCCCGTGTCCTTCTCGCCCTGCACGAGGTTCAGCACGCCCGCGGGCAGACCCGCCTGAATCCACAACGCGACGGTCGCCGCCGCGACGCCGGGCGCGAGTTCGGACGGCTTGAAGACGACCGCGTTGCCCGCGATCAGCGCGGGCACGATATGTCCCTTCGCGTCGTGGTCGGCAATGCCGTTCGACGACCGCGTCGCCATCGCGAAACGCTTTGCCGCATTGCTCAACGAGAACAAGGAAGCGCTTGCGAACGCGATCGGACGCGAAACCGGCAAGCCGCTGTGGGAAGCGCGCACCGAAGTGGCGTCGATGGCCGCGAAGGTCGATATCTCCGTGCAGGCGTATCACGAGCGCACCGGAGAAAAGCGCGCGCCGATGGCCGATGGCGTCGCGGTGCTGCGGCATCGGCCGCATGGCGTCGTCGCGGTGTTCGGGCCGTATAACTTTCCGGGGCATCTGCCGAACGGACGCCGCGCAGCCAGCACCGCGCGATCGACGTCGTCGGCCGACGCGCTCGCGCCTTGCCACACGACTTCATCGTTGCCCGGATTGCGCGAGGCGAACGCGCTGCCTTTGCCTTCCTGCCATTCACCGCCGATATACAGATCCATGTCGTCTCTCTTTATTTCGCGCGTGGGTACGAGGTCAGCACGCGCACGGTGTCGCCATCTTTCACGCGCAGCGCGGCGGCTTCGTCGGCCGTCAGCAGGAACGCGCCGGCATGGACCGCGCCCGAGGTCGCGCCCCAGCGGAAATCGTCGAGCGAGGTGTTCGCGACGAGGCTCTTCGCGGCATCGTCCGCATTCGACGCGCGTTCGCCGATACGCACCGTCGCCAGCACGCTCTCGCGCACCGTGCGCAAGTCGCCGATATGGCATTCGAGCACCGGACCGGCATCGAAGATATCGACGTGATTCTCATAGCGCAGGCCTTCCGCTTCGAGCATCTTGCGCGCGGGCGCGGTGTCCTTGTGCGTCACGCCGACGGCGTGTTTCGCCTCGTCCGGCAACAGATCGAGATACACGGGATAGCGCGGCATCAGTTCCGCGACGAACGACTTCTTGCCGTGCGAACTCAGATAATCTCGGCTTCGTTGAAATCGATCTGATAGAAGTGCGAGCCGACCGCGTTCCAGAACGGCGATTCGCCGTTTTCATCGAAATGACCGCGCAATTCCGCGCACAGGCGCTGCGGAAAACGCTCGGTAAATTGCGCGATGAACATGAAACGCGAGCGCGACAGCAAGCCGCCCACGCCCGCCGTGCGATAACGCGGGCTCAGAAACAGCGAGCACACTTCCGAGTAACCGGTCAGATCGTGCGAGATATTGAGCAGCGACATGCGCGTCCACACGCCCATGTCCTGACTCGCATGCACGACCGTCGAGACGCGATAGTTGTAGAACGGCTGCTCCAGCCCGACTTCGGTTTCGATGCCGCACACGCCCGCGATATCGCCGGTCGCGGTGTCTTCCATCACGAAGAGATAACCGGCTTCGAAGGCTTGCGCATCGCCCGCGAGCGTGCGGCGTACGCGTTCGACGCGGGCGGCCAGCGCCGCGCGATCCGGCTTGAAGGTGGTCAGGCCCAGACCGGTTTCCTTCGCGAGCGCGACCAGCGCGTCGACGTCTTCCGGCTGCGTGCATCGCACGACGATCATTGCATTTCTCCCGATGCCTGATGCAACGGCACGCACCGCACCGTGTCCTTCTCCGCGACACCCAATGCCGCGCACGCGTCGGCGTCGAGCGCCGCGCCGTCGCCACGCGCCCTGCCCAGACGCGCGACCGCGCAGCGGAACGCGTGCGCGCCGCCCGCCGCGACCAGATATGGCGCGCCGTCAGTCGCCGCGCCATCGCGTGCTTCGCGCACCTCTCGCAACTCGCTTGCCGATGCCGATGCGCTTTTGCCGACGGCGATCGTCAGCACCGGACCCGCATCGAAGATATCGACGTAGCGATCCGGCTCGAAACCTTCTTCCAGATGAATGTCGTAGGCGAGCAGCGTGCCCGCGTTCGGCTCGCCCAGCACGCGCTGCGCATCGGCCGGCAGCAGCGGCACGTACAGCGGATAACTCGGCATCACTTCGGCGATAAAGGTGCGACTGCGTCCGCCCGACTCCATTTCGACCTGCTCGAGAAGTCGCGTCCGAAGAACTTGCGGCCGACCACCTCCCAGAACGGCGATGCGCCGGTGTCGTCGGTGACGCCGAGCATCAGCGAGAATAGCTCGCCGGAAAAGCGCTTGCGATTCGCCGCGACGTACAGCATGCGCGCGCGTGAGAGCAGATGCGCGCACGCGTCGTCGGTTGGACTTCGCAAGGACGGATCGATGTAAAAGCCCGTCAGCCGGCTCTTGCCCGTCAATTCGTGCGACATGGTGAGCGCGTGAATCTTGCGATTCACCTTGAGCTCGCGCGACGCGTGAATCAGCGCGTCGTTGCGAAAGGCATAGAACGGCTCGGCGTATCCCGCCGACGCGACGATGCTCGAGGTGCCGAGCAGCTTGCCGGTGCGCGCATCCTCGAGCACGAACAGATAGAACTCCTCGCCCGGAAAATCGACTTCCGCGCGAAACGAATCCTCGGACAACGCGATGCGCGATTCCAGCGCGCGCCGGTCGCGCGGCAGCGAATGCAGCACGGGTTGCGCGGCGCGCGCCATGCGCTCCAGTTCGTCTAGATCGGCGAGCCTGGCGGGACGGACGAATAGCATCGTTGAGCCCTGAATCAGCGTTTTTCGTTGACGACCTGCTCGACGGCCCGGCCGATGCGCGCGAAGCCTTCGTGCAGATCGTCGAGCGGCATCACGATGCGACGGCGCGAAGCGCAGCACGTTCGGTCCCGCGATCAGCATGATGACGCCGTGCGCGGCGGCCGCGTTAAGCACGTCTTTCGCGCGGTCCTTGTAGGCATCGCTCAGTTCAGCGCCGATCAGCAAGCCGCGTCCGCGAATCTCCTTGAATAATCCGTGACGTTCGTTGAGGCGTTCGAGATGCAGCTTGATCGCCTCGCTGCGCGCGTTGACGCCTTCCAGCAGCTTCGGATCGCTGATCAGCTCACCACCTTGTCCGCGATCGACGCGCCCAGCGGATTGCCGCCGTGAGTCGTGCCGTGCACGCCGACCTTGAAGTGCGCGGCGATATCGTTCGTGGTCAGCATCACGCCGATCGGAAAGCCGTTGCCCAGCGCCTTCGCGCTCGTGAGAATGTCGGGCGTCACGCCATATTGCATATAGGCGTAGAACGTTCCGGTGCGGCCGACGCCGGTCTGCACTTCGTCGAAAATCAGCAGCGCGTCGTGTTCGGTGCAGGCATCTCGCAGGCCTTTGAGGAAAGCGGGATCGGCGGGAATCACGCCGCCTTCGCCCTGCACCGGCTCGACGATCACCGCGCAAGTGTTCGGACCGATGGCTTCCAGCGCGCGCGGCAAATCGTTATACGGCAGATGGCGAATGCCCTGCGGCTGCGGGCCGAAGCCTTCCGCGTATTTCGGCTGGCCGCCGACGCTCACCGTGAAAAACGTGCGTCCGTGAAACGACTGCGTGAAGGAAAGGATGTCGATCTTCTTTTCGCCATGCCGGTCGATGGCATAGCGGCGCGCCAGTTTCAGCGCGGCCTCGTTGGCCTCCGCGCCCGAATTGGCGAAGAACGCGCGATCGGCGAAGGTCAGATCGGTCAGGCGTCTGGCGAGGCGCAAGACCGGCGCGTTGGTATAGCCGTTGCCGATATGCCAGAGCTTGTCGCCCTGCTCGTGCAGCACTTTCAGCAGTTCGGGATGGCCGTGGCCGAGCGCCTTCACCGCGATACCGCCCGCGAAGTCCACGTGGTCGCGGCCTTCGGTATCCCAGACGCGCGAGCCGCGTCCCCGGTCGGGCACGAAACCGGCCGGCGAGAACACCGGCACCATGACTTCGTCGAATGTCCCGCGATTCACATCGGTCCCGCTCATGAGCCACCTCTCGTCTGTGCAATGCAACGAGTTCGAGTTTAGGCAATCGCGCGGGTTCCGTCTTGCGCGTTCGCGACATGCGTCGCGGGGCGTTTTCGCAAGAGTCAGCGGCGCGCGGGCAGATTTTCGATAAAGTTGCGGCGTTCCTCGCGCGGCGTGACGCCGAATCGATCACGATACGCATTGGAAAAATGCGCCGCCGACGCGAATCCGCACGCAAGGCTGATCTGCACGATCGACTGGCTGGTGCGCTGCAATTGCGTGCGCGCCTCCACGAGCCGGAGTTCGAGGTAGTACTTCGACGGCATCGCGCCGAGATACTGGCGGAACAGGCGTTCGAGTTGCCGGCGCGAGATGCCGACGAGACCGGCGATATCGTCGGTGGCGAGCAGCTCTTCGAGATTCGCCGCCATCAGTTGCAGCGCATCGTTCAGACGCGGATCGCGCTCGCCCGGCGCGCTCGACGACGGCATGCGCTGACGCTCGCCGCCCGCGCGCAAGGTGCCAGCGCCCAGCGCGTCCGCGATGCGTTCCGCGAGATCCTGACCGTGCTCGCGCGCGATCATCGCCAGCATGAAATCGATGCTCGCCTGACCGCCCGCGCAAGTCGCGCGCTCGCGATCGATTTCGAAGAGATGCTGCGTGAGTTCGATATCCGCACATCGCGCGGCCAGCGACCGATGCAGGTCCGAATGCGCCGCGACGCGATAGCCCGCGAGCCGCCCGGCCATCGCGAGCCACCAGACACCGTGATGAATGCCGCTGACGCAGGGCGTGACGGACGCCACATCGGCGAGACGCGCGAGAAAGCGCGCCTGATCCGCCACCGGCCGATCGCGTTCCGAGACGACGATTAGCCAGTCGCAGCGGATGTCGTCGTGGAAAGCGGCGTGGGCGGGACAGTGCGCGCCGCCCGCGAGCGGCACGGCGCGGCCATCGTGCGTATAGACGCGCCATTCGTACAGCAGACGCCCGTCGATCTCGTTGGCGAGCGCGAGACTGTCGACGATCGGGCCGAGACCGCTCATCGACAGCGGCGGCAGCGCGACGATCGCCACTTGCAGCGGCGCGCGCGTCACGTTATTTCAGGCTTCCCGACAGGAACTGACGCAGCCGTTCGCTCTTCGGCGCGCTCAGCACCTCGGACGGCGCGCCATCTTCTTCCGTGCGTCCCTGATGCAGGAACATGACGTGATTCGACACGTTGCGCGCGAAGCCCATTTCGTGCGTGACAACGATCATCGTGCGGCCTTCCTCGGCCAGACGCTGCATCACCTTGAGCACTTCGCCGACGAGCTCGGGATCGAGCGCGGACGTCGGTTCGTCGAACAGCATGACATCGGGATGCATGGCGAGCGCGCGCGCAATCGCCACGCGCTGCTGCTGCCCGCCCGACAAATGCGACGGATACTGCTTTTCCACGCGCGGCGGCAAGCCGACCTTCTCCAGATACTCGCGCGCGCGATCTTCCGCTTCCTTCTTCGACACGCCGAGAACGTGAATGGGCGCTTCCATCACGTTTTCGATGGCGGTCATATGCGACCAGAGATTGAAGTGCTGGAAGACCATCGCAAGCTTGGTGCGCACGCGCTGCAACTGCTTGTGATCCGCGACTTCGAGATTGCCGGTCTTGTCGGCCTTGGTGCGTACCGCTTCGCCATCGACGACGATGCGGCCCGCGTTCGGCCGCTCCAGAAAATTGATGCAGCGCAGGAAGGTGCTCTTGCCCGATCCGCTCGCGCCGATGATGCTGATCACATCGCCCGCGCGCGCGGCCAGCGACACGCCCTTGAGCACTTCGTTGTCACCGTAGCGCTTGTGTATGTCCTCGGCGACGAGCTTGGTCGCGACGTCTTTGGCGGTAGGCTCCAACGCTTATCTCCTCGATGATCCCGGCGCGCCGCCCGAATGCAGGCGACGCGTGACGGATTCGAATTCTACTCGCTCGGTCGCGTGCCCAGTCTCGTGCTCAGCCTTGGGCTCAGTCGCGTACGACCTGCGCGACCTGACCGTTCGCGACAGCGATATCCGGGCTTTCCTGCAGCAGCGGCAGAAAGCGTTCCGCGAAGGCCGGATCGCGCGTGCCGGCGCTGAACATCGCGGCGATCAAAGTCGACAGCGGCGACAGCCAGCGATACGCCGAGCCGTTGATCACGATCTGCAGAAACTCGCCCGGCGACACCGGCCCGAACTCCGCTTCGTGCTGTGTCCGAAGATGCGCGAGCACACTGCGATGCAGCGTCAGCAGCGGATGCCGCACGTCGCGCAGAATGGGGTGGCTTGCTGGTTCGTCATCGTGTTCATGAGCTTCTCCGTGCGTTCCAAAACCCCACAGATGCTGCCGATTCCGCCGCGATCAAGTGCCGCCGTTGAACCGCGTGCGCCCCGCGAAACGGATGAACTCGGCGGCCGTGAGCGGCGCGGAAAACAGCCAGCCCTGGCCGAATCGCGCGCCGCGCGCGCTCAGATACGCGGCCTGCTCCTCGCGCTCGATGCCCTCGGCGATCACCTGCACGTCGAGCGTCGCGGCCATGTCGATGATATGCGAGGCCACGCTCGACGACGCCGCGTCCTGTCCTACCGTATCGACGAAGGACTTGTCGATTTTCAGGCCATCGACGCGAAAGTTCTGCAAATGCGACAGGCTCGAATAACCGGTGCCGAAATCGTCGAGATAAACCGCGTGACCGGCCGCGCGAAAAGCGGTGATGACTTCCTTGGCGGCATCGGCGTCGAGGAAACTGCGCTCGGTCGCCTCGATACGGATCTGCCCCGCGCGCACGCCCTGCTGCGCGATGGTCGGCCCGAGCACGTCGAGAAAGCGATGTGTCGTGAGATCCGAGGCCGACAGATTCACCGACACGTAGTAATCCTCGTAGCGGCGCAGAAAATCGCCGAGTTCGAGTAGCACGGTATCGAGCACCTGATCGGTGATCGCCTGAATCAGCCCGCGATGCTCCGCCAGCGGAATGAAGTGATCCGGCCGCACGATGCGATCGTGATATTTCCAGCGCACCAGCGCTTCCGCGCCGACGCAGCGCCGCGTGGCGAGATCGACGATCGGCTGATACGCGACGATGAACTGATGCCGCCGCACCGCGTCGCGCAACTGGCCGCGCGGCGACAGATGCCGCACGATTAGAAACGCCGCCCACCCCGCGCACGCGAGGCCCGCCGCCATGCCGCCGAGCAGCCACGCCCACGGCAGCATCGCAAGCCGCTGATGCAGGGTCTGATGCGGCGCGCTCACCACGACCGCCAGCGGCATCGACACGGAACGGCGCACCACGTAAGTCGTGCAATCCGGCGCGGATGCCTTCGCGCGATACACCGCGAGCGCCGCGCCGGCGTCGGTGGCGGGTGTGTGCGCGATCACGCGATCGGCTTCGGTGTTGATGACGGCGAGGCCGATCGGCGCGCGCGTATCGACGTATTGCAGGGGATCGGCGGAAATGTACGCGCTGTCGCGGCCCATCACGAGCGATTCCTTGCCGCCGGAAAGATGCGCCAGCGCGTACCAGGCGCTGACGCCATCGCGCGAGCGCCAGTCGGGCGCGGGCAGCGACAGGCTTTCGGGCGTGCCCGCCGATACCGCGCCCAGCAGCGACGAGCATTGCCAGTGGCCGTCGCGATCGTATGCGCCGGCATCGCGCACCTGCGCGTGAAGCGTGGCGATGCGCCGCAATTCGCGCAGATACAGCGTCGAACAGGGCAAGGCCGCCACCCGGCCGACTTCTCCGAGCGCGCCCGACAGATGGCGCGACACGTCTTCGGCGTGGAGCAGCGCGGCATCGGCGATCACGGACAGGCGCGTCGCGTCGTCCTGGAACTGCGTGCGGCGCGCGAACACATAGCCGATTCCGGCCGGTGCGAGCGCGGCAGTCGAGGCGATCACGATCAGAAGCACGGCGAGCGCTCCTCGTTGAAGTTTATTCATTGCATGTTGTTATGGTGCGCGCCCTCGTTCCGGCTCGTTGCGATCCGCGCACGCGCGTCGGATCGCGTCGCATCAGGCTGCTCGGCGGCTCTTCCCCGTGAACCGCGCGCGACGAGCGCCACGCACGCGGCCTTTCGCGGTGCCGGACAAACGACTTAGTGTAGAGGTCGAAGATTGCCCGATTCAATGATTTCTTGCGACTAAAAATTACCCGCTTGGTGGTCTTCCGCACGGCTTGCCAGACCTTTTTTTGCCTCGAAGCCGCATGAGAGAATCGGCGTTTCGGAATTCGTGCGATGCCTTCGCTTCGAAGCGCGCGACGTCTCTCCCGAACCGATTGCCGGAACTTCCCCATGACTTCAGCGCACGCTTCTCATCCGTTTATCCGCGAGGCCGCGGCGGGCAATTTCGACGCCATCGCGCGCATCTACGCCCACTATGTGCTTCACGCGCTGGCGACCTTCGAGGAAACGCCGCCTCCCGTCGACGACCTGCGCGCGCGCCATGCGGCGATCGTCGGCGCGGGCATGCCGTATGTCGTCGCCGAACTCGATGGCGTCGTCGCGGGCTACGCGTATGCGTCGGCTTACCGGCCGCGCTCGGCGTATCGGCATACGATCGAAGACTCCGTATATGTCGCGGACGCGGCATCGGGCTGGCGCTGCTCGGCGCGCTGATCAACCGATGCGAACGCGGACCGTGGCGGCAGATGATCGC
Source organism: Candidatus Burkholderia verschuerenii (assembly GCF_001189365.1). Classification (GTDB taxonomy): domain Bacteria; phylum Pseudomonadota; class Gammaproteobacteria; order Burkholderiales; family Burkholderiaceae; genus Caballeronia; species Caballeronia verschuerenii. The sequence continues at coordinate 13,384 of NZ_LFJJ01000107.1, forward strand.
GGTGATCGGCAACAGCGGCAACGCCGGCTCGATCGCGCTGCACGCGCGGCTCGGCTTCGAGCATGTCGGCGTGCTGAAGCATGTCGGCTTCAAGCATGGCCGATGGGTCGATACCATGCTGATGCAGCGGACCTTGGTGTCGTCGGACGCCGCGAGCGCATAACCTTTTCAGATGTCACGCCCTGCCGACCTATACCCTCGCCTCTCCCGTCAGCGCCGAAATCGACATTCGCAAAAGCCGGTTTATCGCGCTGGCCCTGCCGGTCCCGGACCGCGATGCCGCCATGCGCGAACTCGAACGTCTGCGCGCCGAACATCCGACCGCGACGCACGTCTGCTGGGCGCTGCTCGCGGGCGGCCAGTCCGGCATGTCCGACGACGGCGAGCCGTCCGGCACGGCCGGGCGGCCGATTCTCGAAGTGCTGCGGCATCACGAAGTCGACGGCGTGCTGGCCGCGGTCGTGCGCTATTACGGCGGCATCAAGCTGGGCGCGGGCGGACTGGTGCGCGCGTACACCGACGCCATCGCCACCGCGATGCAGCTCGCCGAGCGCGTGGAGCGCATCAAGCGCGCCGCGATCGCCGTGGAAATCGACTACGCGGACGAAGCGCGCGTGCGCCGCTGGATCGAAACGCACGATGCCGAACTGAGCGAATCCGCGTACGGCATGACGGTGCGTCTGGTCGTGCGAATGGCGGCCGCATCGCGCGAAGAAGCCGCCGCCGAATTGCGCGATCTGACCAACGGGCGCGCCATCGTCGAGCTGGTCGAGGTGCAGGCGTGAGCGATTCCCGCAACGATCATTTCGCGCTGACGATCGAACCGGACCATCATTTCGTTTCCGTTCGCGCGGGCGAATCGTTGCTCGAAGCCGCGTTGCGCGCCGGGCTGTCGCTGCCGCGTTCGTGTCGCAACGGAACTTGTCGCGCGTACCTGTGCAAGCTCGTCGTGGGCGAAGTCCGCTATCGCGTCGAATGGCCGGGATTGACCGCCGAGGAAAAGGCCGACGGCTGGATTTTGCCGTGCGTCGCGCTCCCGCAAAGCGACGTGACCATCGATCAACCCGCCCGAAGCGACGCGCCCGTTGCGCCCAAACCCGCCAGTTCGCGCGGATTCTGAGCCGATGCCCACGCGGGTATTCCGGGATTGTCGTCTCTATTCAACGAAATACGATGTGAGTCTCGGGACCGCGCTAGCAGATTTTCGTACATGGAGGGTGCAGAGGTGCTCTCAAAAAGTGTACAATTGCGCTTTGCCCCAAATTCTGGCAGGGCCAGATCAACCGAGATTTCAATGACCAAGATTCTGTTGAAAGAGAACGAGCCTTTCGACGTCGCCATGCGTCGTTTTCGCCGTACCGTCGAGCGCACGGGCCTGATCCAGGAACTCAAGTCGCGCATGGCATATGAAAAGCCGACCACCGAGCGCAAGCGCAAGAAAGCTGCTGCTGTCGCTCGTCTGCGCAAGCAGATCCGTCGCGCACAATTGCCGAAGAAGTTTTATTGATCGACGCGGGGCGCTCTGCCCTGGGTTGGTCGGTAAGTATCGCGACGTAGCAGCAGTCTGATTCGGATCGGGTAGCGGTTTCGCGCGGCATCGCGCGATTAGCTCGCAGGGTTGTGCAACTTGACGTTGCCACCCCGATCCGCGAAGGCTGGCAAGAATGCATGAAGCCTGCATGAGGAAATCCTTATGCAGGCTTTTCGTGCTTTGGGGATGAGGTTTTCGCGTGCAACTCGGCGAGCGTTCATGTGAATCACGCAAAACGGACGCAGAAAAGCAAAGAGCCCGGCTTGTACCGGGCTCTTTGCTTTGAAACTTGGTTGCGGGGGCACGCTACGACCGCTGGCATAAAAGGGCTACAGTCCTGTTTTTCCTCGTCTTTTATGAAGTCGAGGATCCCGAACAACTCGCCGCGTAGGGTGGCATGCACCTCGCCGCGCTTCGCACCCGGCGTCAGCACGATCTCGCCGATCAGCGAGCGCAGCGCCTCCGCCGCCTGCCGGCCGCCGTCTGGGTCGTCGAGCGCGTCGGCCAGCCGCTCGACCCGGAGGCGGTAAAGGTTGGCGACGTTCGGATGCACGTCGGGAAGATCGGCCGGCGCTTGCGCCAACCGCTCGGCGATCTCCACCTTCTGCCGTTCGAGGTCCTCCATGCGCGCCTTCATCGACGGCTGGTAAAGCCCGTCCTCGATCGCCGCCATGATCCCGGCGATGGCCTTCTCGATCTTGGAGAGCGCCTTACGATCCGTCGCGGTCTGCGTGCGCCGGTCGCGGTTCAACCGGTTCATTTCGTCCGCATAGGCGCGCACCGCCTCAGCGACAGCTGCCGACGACACCAGCTTCTCCTTGAGACCGGCCAGCACACGCGCCTCGATGACATCACCCATGATTGTCCGGCCGTTGTCACAGGTGCCGCGCCGGACATGGTTGAGGCAGCCATAGCGGTTCGGCGTGATGATCCCGTATTTGCCCCCGCAGCATCCGCAGGTGAGAAGCCCGGACAAGAGATGGACAGGCCGGTTCGCCAGATGGACGCGCTTCATGCGGCCTTCCAGCGTATTGGCCGGGTTGGAGCCGAACAGCGCCGTGATCTGCGCCTGACGGCCACGAACGGCCTGCCAGAGGCCATCATCGACGATCCTGAGGTGCGGCACCTCGGTCCTGATCCATGCGCTTTCCGGGTTGATGCGCGACACCCGCTTGCCGGTGGACGGGTCCTTGACGAAGCGCAGCCGGTTCCACACGAGCACGCCGGTATAAAGCTCGTTGTTGATGATGCCGGTCCCACGCGTCTGGTGTCCTCGAATGCTGGTGTCGCCCCACGCGCGACCGAGCGGTCCCGGAACACCTTCTCGGTTGAGGTCCACGGCAATCGCCTTCGGGCTTTTGCCCGCCGCGAACTCGCGGAAAATGCGGCGGATGGTGTCGGCTTCCTCTGGCACGATCTCCCGATCGCCTCGGATCGGCTCGCCGTTGGCGTCGAACGCCTTCACGACCTTGTAGCCTAGCCATAGCAGAGCCCCCCGCCCGCCTTGCCCTTCTCCACGCGCCCGCGCAGGCCACGATGGGTCTTCATCGCGAGGTCTTTCAGAAACAGCGCGTTCATCGTCCCCTTGAGCCCGACGTGCAACTCGGAGATTTCCCCCTCGGCCAGCGTGACGATCGTGACGCCCGCGAACTTCAGATGCTTGTAGAGCGTCGCCACATCGGCCTGATCGCGGCTGATGCGGTCCAGCGCCTCGGCCAACAGGATCGTGAACACACCGCCCTGCGCATCGCGCACGAGCTTCTGGATGCCGGGACGGAGAATGGTGCTGGCGCCCGAGATCGCCGCATCCTCATAAGTGCCGACGATGCGCCAGCGCTCGCGCTTGGCCTGCTCGCGGCAAAGCCGGAACTGGTCCTCGATCGAGGCCGCGCTCTGGTTGTCGGAGGAATAACGGGCATAAAGGGCGACGCGGGTCATCGATACAAACCTCTTCTCTCTTTCAGATGACTTCATTCCTCATTGTCATTCCCCGGACTTTCAGCGGCCTATCTATCGTGACAAAGCCGACCGAACGTCCGTCAGCGCGAAGTCGTCGCCGACATAGAGAAGCGGAACCGAGTGCCGTTTGGCCAAGGCATAGGCGAAGCAATCGCCAAAGTTCAGACCGCCTCGCGTTCCAAAGCCCTTGCCGTAATCCACCCGCGCCCGCATCGCGGCGCGGGCGAGATTGTCATCGACGGGAGCAATCGAGATGCGGAAATCGGCGAGAAACGCATCCAGATCGGCAATCGCCTCGCGCGGGTCGCCGCTCCTGATCCTGCCCGCCATGACCGTTCCGGCCTCGACGTAATTCACCGCCGAGATGATCCGAGTAGCATTCGTTTGAAGGGCGTCCATGCAGTCGGCTGCCTGTGCCTCTTCGAATAGGATTGCGATGATGGCAGAGGCGTCAACGACCATCATCGGGAGACGCCAAGCGCTTCGGACGTGTCGCCGACAGCCTCATCCCATTCCTCGCTCGTGACCGGATGGCGATCATAACGGCCGACACGTTCCTGAACGAAAGTCTTCATACGCGAAACGTAATCACGCTGGATTTCTCGCTCGGCCCGCACCCGTTCCAGCCGTTCCCGCATGGCTTGGGTGATGGCATCGGTCATGGTTTCCCCGGTCAACCGAGACAGTTCCCGCGCCAGCCGGTCAGCTTCCTCGGTTTTGATGCTCAAGGCCATAGGAGTCTCCTTTCTAGATTTAATATCTAGATAGCATCTTCCTTCCTTATTTGCAAAGGAAAGATCGGAATCCGGAATGTCATTCGTCGTTATCGGAACCTGGGCTTCCATCCTCCGACTCCTTCCGATCGATGAACGGCGCGTTGTCGTTCGCCGCCCGTAATGTCTCGAAGTGCTCCCGCGCCAACCGGCGGCCGATCAGGCGGGCGATGGAGAACACGACCGTATCGAGCCGCTCGGACGCATCGCCCTTGGCTTCCCTTTCGCCCTCCGGCGCGCGGTTGTCGTTGGCCGGTCCCTGCCTCCCGTCGCCGTCAATCATCGAAGTCGAACTCGTTGCGGCGGCCCCATGCGACGGGGTTGGCGACCCAGCGGTCGATGTCGGATTCGCGCCATCCGGTGCCGGTGAGGATGATACGGCTCTTGTCGGGAAACGCTTGCCGATCCCTGTCCCAGCCGTCGATCAGATGATCGCGGGCCTGCTCTCTCGTTTCCGCGACATGCACATGGTCATGGGCGCGATAGGCGTGCAGCGCCATGCCGGTCCGACCGGTCGCCAGATCGCGGGTGGCGTCGCGCTGCCAGTCCT
>NZ_LFJJ01000108.1 GCF_001189365.1 Candidatus Burkholderia verschuerenii
TTACCCGGAACAATGGACTCCAGTCGTCCCCATATCTCATCGGTCAGCAACATTCGACTCATCTTGATCGCTTACGCAAAAGATGAGATGTAAACACATTTCTTCAAATGTGAACAGAGCCTAGTGAGTCGCCGTATGAAACACAACGGAATCGCCGCTACGTCGGCGGTACATAAAGCGTTGTTTGTCGACGGAGTCGCATCGATGCACTTCGATGTTCAAACACGCGCCATCGCCGATCTATCCCACGCCGATCACATTCATCGTGACTAGCAATTGCAAGGCCACCCCCACGGCGATAAAGCTCGCCGCCATGATGAGTTTCACTCGAAAACGTATCGCACCCGCCGATCGATTCATGCGCGCTCCCTATCGAACTTGCCAGCAAGTCACGCGGCGGCTTCCCGCCGCGTGACGATCCTCAACGACTACGCGAATGCACTGCTCATATGAAGCGTCCCGTTCACGCCAGCAGGGAAAAAGCCGCCTTGCGACACCGCGCCCTTGTTCAGATAGACGATGTTGAGCACGTCGTCGTAACTTCGGCTGAACGCGATGCCGTTGTTATCGAGCGGCACGATGTTGGAGATCTGACTGTTCGCGCCCGCAATGCCCTGATCGACATCGCTCGACGAATCGAGTGAATCTCGCGCATCCGAAATGGCTTGCGTCGCCGTCACGAGGCTCGGTGTCTGGATGCCTTTCGAATAGAGCACCGTTCTGACGAGGCCCGCGTGATAGGCCTCGGCCGCGAGTATTCCCGCCGCCGCTTCGAGATAGGTCTTGTTGGTGATGAGCGGCGACGCGCCCTTGTACGCGGTGACGCCGACATCCTCGAAGATAAATGCGCCGAGCAGGAAGTTGTTGTCGTTCAGATAAGGATTGAAGGCGGTGCCCGCCGGGGCAAGACCCGCCGCCTGAGCGGCAAGCGAAAACGCGCCGTTCGGATCCGTGCCGCCGACGTCCAGCGCGGGCATCGCCACTGCCGAACCGCCGAGCGCGGTGCGCAGAAATGCCACGTGTTCGAGTTTGTCCTTGGCGATCTCGCGCGCATACGCCGCGACGACGGGATCGGAAAAGGTCACCTGTTGACCGGGAATCACCTTGCCCGGCGTGCCTGCGCCGGTGATGAGATTGGCGGGCAATCCCGCGCCCGTCGTGGCATACGCGTAGAACGTCGCCTCCAGATACTCGAGGTTGAGCGCGAAGTTGAGGATCTCCGCATCGGTCGGTCCCGACGCGGCATTGGCGTTGTCTCCCGAACCGCCGCCGCATGCACCGAGAATCGTGCCGCCTACCAAACCCAGTCCGCCTGCACTGCGAAAAAACTGGCGTCGCTTTGCCCGGCGCTCGACGCGTCGATCGAATACGTCGGTCGCTGAAGTTGTGTCAGCCATGTCCATCTCCTGATAGTAGTGATGTAGACAGCGTCGAATCGAGCGTAAGTGGGTTCGACACGACGCCGGGAGAGCGGGACGGTTTGCCGGGCAGAACGTGGTTAGCAGCGCAGGCCACTCTCAAGCGCGCATACGATGCAGCGCGTGAGAAGAGATGCATGGCGTAACAGATTCTTTCACATGCGATCGGCGTGAAGCGTGTCGTTACCGTCAATCCAACGAGCGGCGCGCAATCTTGACCGAGACGTTGAGCAGGGTTTGCATTGAGCAAGGATCGCTAACGAAACCCCTTTATTTGCAGTAGCGAAGCTTTGTCGTGGACTCGCAATGGACGTGCCGCAAACCGCACATCAATGCGCGGTGTGGCGATCGATAAACCCGGAGACGTCGTCGAGCACGGGCGCCACCGTGATGAAGGTCGACAACGCGCGTACCGGTCGCGCGAGACTTCCCACGATCATCGCGTGATTGATGCCGTCGTAGCGTTTGAGGAGGACGCGATCGTGCGCCGCAAGCAGGCGCGCGGCGAAGCGATCCGTGTTGCCGGGATCGATCGTGCGGTCTGCCGTTCCGACGCCCAGAAAGATGGGCGGCTCGCGTCCGGCGACATGGTTGATCGGTTGACTGTCTTGCCGGAGCGTCGCCGGAAAGACCGCTTTGAGATCGTCGTCCTGGAGAGGCAGGAAATCGTACGGGCCAGCGAGTCCGATCGCGCCGGCGATGGAACAGGCTTCGACGCCGTGCTCCATCAGATAGTGACGATCGGTCGCGAGAAGCATCGCGATATGCGCGCCCGCCGAATGGCCCATGAGAAACAGGCGATCGGGATCGGCGCCGAAGTCGGCCGCGTGCGCGCGCGCCCATGCGACTGCGGCGGCGGCATCGTCCATAAAGCCGGGGAACGTCGTTTGCGGATAGAGCCAGTAATCCGGAATCACCGTGACATAGCCGCGCGAGGCGAGCGCTTCGCCGACGAACCGATAATCGCGACGCTCGCCCGATTGCCAGCTTCCGCCGTAAAAGAACACCACCAGCGGTCTGGCCGAAGCCGATGCCGAAGCGGACTTGGGCACGTAGACATCGAGCGCATGACGTTCGCCGCTTTCATATTGCACGCCCGCATGCTCGATATAGTCGTGACGCGGCGTCAGCGCATTGACGAGTCTGACGGGACTGCATGCACAGAGCAGGGCGATCGTCGATGCGCAAGCAAAGGCAGACGCGAAACGACCGACGCGGCTTTGGATCGATGACATTCAGGACGGCGCGCTTGGGCTGAAGCTTATCGATACGAGACAGAAGCCTTCTCGGATGCACGCGTGCTGACAAAAGGCTCTTCCGGCCGATCGACCCGTAACCGCTAAAATCGAGCTTTTAGCCCGGAAATATGTGCATGTCTTTCGCTTCGCTCGGCCTGATCGACCCGTTGCTGCGTAATTTGCAGGAACTCGATTACCAGACGCCTACGCCGGTCCAGACCCAGGCCATCCCCGCCGTGCTCGGCGGCCGCGACGTGCTCGCTGCGGCGCAGACCGGCACCGGCAAGACGGCGGGCTTCGCGCTACCGCTGTTGCAGCGGCTGGTGCAACACGGCCCGGCGGTGTCCAGGAATCGCGTGCGCGCGCTGGTGCTGGTGCCCACGCGCGAATTGGTCGAACAGGTGCTGCAAAGCTTTGTCGCTTACGGCAAAGGCCTCGATTTGCGAATGCTGGCGGCCTACGGCGGCGTGAGCATCAATCCCCAGATGATGAAGTTGCGCAAAGGCGTGGATGTGCTCGTCGCCACGCCGGGCCGTTTGCTCGATCTGAATCGCCAGAACGCGGTGCAGTTCGATCAGGTGAAGACGCTGATCCTCGATGAAGCCGACCGCATGCTCGATCTCGGCTTCGCGCGCGAACTCGACGCCGTCTTTGCCGCCTTGCCCGATCAGCGCCAGACGCAGCTGTTCTCCGCGACGTTTTCCGACGACATCCGCGCGATGGCGGCGAACATTCTGCGCGATCCGGTGAATATCAGCGTCAGCCCGCCCAATGCCACGGCCAGCAAGATCAAGCAATGGATCGTGACGGTGGACAAGCGCAACAAGCCCGAGCTTTTCATGCATCTCGTGGCGCAAAACAACTGGACACACGCGCTGGTGTTCGTCAAAACCCGCAATGGCGTGGATTATCTGGCATCGATGCTGGATGAAGCGGGCTATGCGGTCGACACCATTCACGGCGACAAACCGCAACCCGCGCGCCTGCGTGCGCTGGAGCGCTTCAAGAGCGGCGAAGTCCAGATGCTGGTGGCCACCGATGTCGCGGCGCGCGGTCTGGATATCGACGATCTGCCGCTGGTGATCAACGTCGATCTGCCGATCGTGGCGCAAGATTATGTGCATCGAATCGGGCGAACAGCGCGGGCGGGCGCGAGCGGCACGGCGGTGTCGCTCGTCTGCGCCGACGAAGCGCCGCAACTCGCCGCGATCGAAGCGCTGATCCGGCAAACGCTGCCACGCGAAGAGGAGCCGGGTTTCGAAGCCGATCATCGCGTGCCGGAAACCAGCGCGACGGGCGAGATCATCAAGAAGCCCAAAAAGCCGAAGAAGCCGAAAGTGCCGCAAGCCGCGCCGATGCCTGGCAAGCAGGCGCGCGGCGACGCGGACACTGAGTCGCTCGGCGTCAATCCTTTCAGCAAGCCGAAGCCGCGCGCCAAACCCGCCGGCGGCCGTGGCGGACGCAAGCGCCCGTAACGACGAACCGACCCTGGCGTCGGATTCGAACGATCGGACGAATGCCGCTATAAGCGGCGCGCCGCACACTCGCGCCATCACCAAGGTAGTAAGAAGAAACAAAAAGCGGTAATGTGCGCTTTCCAACACTTCAGCCATCAGCACGGCAATCGGCAGCGCGCAGTATCCGTGTCGACGAATCCGTCGCACTGCCGCAGGTGACGCGCAGACCCACGCAAGGTCAGGCCGCAGCGTCGCGTATGACGGATTGGGTCATCCAAAATGAACACGACTTGATCGCCTGAGCCGGGCGACTCGTCACCAAACGTCGAAACATCATGAGAGAAAACTGGGTGGATCATGCCAAGGGTATTGGTATCATCCTGGTGGTATTCGGACACGTCAACCGTGGACTGGAAAGCGCCGGCATCGTCATGCCGGGCGGCGCGTACAAGCTGGTGGACAGCCTGATCTACGCCTTCCATATGCCGCTGTTCTTTTTCCTGTCCGGACTGTTCTTCGTCAAGTCGATCGAATCGCGCGGGACCTGGCGCTTCGTCGGCAGCAAGGTCGATACGCTGGTCTATCCGTTCGTGATCTGGTCGACGCTGCAAGGCGGCATCCAGATTCTGCTGTCGCGCTATACCAACGGCAACGCGACGGTGTCCGACATGCTGACCATGTACGTGCGTCCGCACGATCAGTTCTGGTTCCTTTACGCGCTCTTCATGAACGCGGTGCTGTTCGCGCTGCTGTACTGGCGCGAAGCGTATCGGCGCGGCTGGCCGCTGCTGATTCTGGCGATCACCGTGGTGCTGTATCTGCTGCAGGATCGCATCGGCGAGCGCTTCAACGTGGATTTCATCACGCGATTCGCGGTGTTCTATATCGCCGGGGCGTGCTTCATGCCGCTGGTGCGAAGGCTCGAAACCGTCGGCATGGGCACGATCGCGCTGGTGGTCGTCGTATTCGCCGTGCTAGAGTACGTGTTCCACATCACCTTCGGGCTGAACTACGAGCGCACCGGCGTGTTTTCGCTGGTGCTGGCGTTCTTTGGCATCGCGGCGTTGGCGTGCGTGTCGGTGCAGACCGCGAGGTCGCACGTCGACTGGCTCGGCCAACTCGGGCGCGTCAGCATGCAGATCTATCTGATGCATATTCTCGCGGGCTCGGGCACGCGCATCATCCTGAGCAAGGCGCTGCACGTGCATAACTGGACCGTGCATGCGGTCGTCGGGACGGCGGTCGGCATCGTTGCGCCGATCATCGCCTGGCAGTTGATGCAGCGATTCCGCATGACGTGGCTCTTCAACCGTCCGCGCGCCGGCGGGATGCGGTGAGGCGCGCAGGCGTCTTAACGCTTGATCGCTGAATACAAAGTCCCGACTTCGGCAAAACCGGAGCCGGGGCTTTTTGCTTGAGCGCGCCGAAGGACGAAAAGGGTGGCATTATTACTATTCCTGCTTGATCACCGACGCTCAAAACAGTTCGCATCGCGAAAACGAAACTGCGGTCGGTCGATCGGTTTTAACCTGGAAGCACATCGACAATGAATAAAGGAAAGGCCAAGCTGACCCGCCAGGATGGGGAGCGACTTTTTGAAGGGCTGCCGCCAGCGAAAGCAAAGGTATCCAGCCGCCCCGAGAATCCGTTCGGGCCTGACGTGTCGGAGGTCGCCAAACGCGCCGACGACGAATCTACGTTGTGGAAAGACAATCTGATCACGCTTCCCGTCGGGCTCGAATTGCCAAAAGCTTATGCGTCAACGACCGCGTTGCGCGAAGGGATGACGCGAGCATTAAGCGTGAAGTGGGTCCGCGAAGGGAAAGACGAGATCGTTGCGGAGTTTCCCGAGGGTTGGGAGGCGATTCGCCCGAAAAGCGGCCCCGTCGAGTTGCGAGACTCGGCCGGAAGAATCCGCGCGGTTTTCGGATGGGCGAAAGACGCTGAAGTGAGGCTCTTGCCTCGCTATTCGGTTGAGTCGCAGGCAAACGGCTCGAACGGCCTGAACAGCGTGTTGGTGCGCGACCGTGCGAACGGAAACATCCTCGAGCGAGCCTCGACCTGGTCCGCGCGAGCGGGTACTCATCATCCCGAGTGGGCCAAGCTCGCTGCCTGGCTGGACGCGCGCTATCCGGATCACGACGACCCGCTTCGTTACTGGGAAGACTGCGAGAAGAATCTGCACGGTTGAGAGGTGGGTTGCCGCGAAAAGCAGCGTCGGCAATACCATTGGTAGCAGTTTTGACTGTCCGAAGTTGAACCTTGTCGCAGGCGCGTTGGCACGTAAGGATGCTGCAATTTGAAAGCGCCAATGTTGGACGCGAGGTCAACATCGGGCTGCGAACCTCAACGATTCGTCGTCGACGAATATGTGGATTCGGCCGACGCGCTTTGCGCCTATCTACAAACTGAAGGCATGATTACGCGATCAGAATTTTTAAAATAGAAATCCTAAGAGATGTTGAAGCATGGGACTCTAGCTTAAAAAATCCTTGAAGTGAAGCAGAGTCCCGCGCGTTCTTCGTGACCATGCATGTATGTCTCCGTCTGAAGCCATTATTGCCATCGACATAACTGCGCCATGACAACGCGCGATGCAAGCGACATCATCGACCGGAACGATGTCATACGCGTAGCATCAAATAAGCGTTCACCTCAGGAGGCGCTCCATGGCAAGCAACGAGTATGTTCTTTTCAAGGGCACGGTCAAGCTCGGCGTTCCCTTTCTGAAGGGTTACAAAGGCGATCCGCACTATGTGATCGTCAGCGAAGATCAGAACGGCCGAGAGTTCCGTATCGTCACGAACGCGAAGTCGGATAGCTCGCTGACCGGGCCTGCCGGTTATCTCGTGCTGTATGCATGGAACCAGTACTTTCAGCATCCGATGACGGCCGACCTCGACAAGATCGCGGCGGGCGTTTCGACGTCCAACTTCCCGAAGCTCGACTATGTGCACGACACGCGTCTCGTCGATCTCTCCACCATGCGCCCGATTCCGCTCGATACCGAGCACGAGGAGAACGACATCAACGCGCTGCTCAACGACATGCTGCAACTCGACATGTCGGCGCAAGGCAGCGACTATGTGTATCCGACGCCTTCGTACAAGGACAATCGCCTGGGCTGGAAGCCGACGAAGGACGTGACGGTGTACGGCTTCGGCTTTCTGTTCGAACCGGGCAAAGACGGCTTGCACGAAACGCATATGAATCAGGGCAACCCGAAGCCCGCGAACGGCAGCAAGGTGCGCGACCATTCGAATGAAAACGGCGTGTTTCAGGACGGCGCGGTAATGGTGGAAGTGGACGGCAAATTTCAGGCGCTGTTCGTCGCGTTCCAGCCCCAACTCGTGCCGACCGATAATCGCGGCCGGCCGATTCCGGGGCAATCGCATCCGATTTTGCAGGGGGCGTGAGGGTGGGGCCTGACCTCAGTCAGGCCCAAAATCCACGTCACTCCTTCTTCCCACAACACGCGCTCGGCTCGCGAAACGCCTTCTCCCCCGCATCCGACACTTCGACCCAGCGCTTATCCGGCGGCGCGCCATCCACATAACTGTCGTGCCAGTTCCACCATTTATACGTGGTGGTCTGCGAATAGCCTTCGGGCGAGTCTTCCCACAACTCCTGCCGCCCGAGCGGCGTGATGTCGAGATAGTTGCACGTGCCGCCCATCTGCTCGTCGCCGCGATTGTTGATGAAATACGTGCGGAAAATGTGCCCGTCGTCGTCGCGATAGAACACGTTGGTGCCGTGCCATTCGTCGACGCCGAAGTCGCTATCGAAGCTGTCCGTCACGGTGAACCACGGAATGTCCTGCCAGCCCATGCTTTGCTGCAAACGCGCGATATCGGCTTGCGGCGCGCGCGATGCGAACACGAGCGTCGTATCGCGTGCGTTCAGATGCGACAGATGCGCGACCTGATCCGCCACCATCGAACACATCCACGGCACGCGTGTTCGGGCCAGCCGTAGACGCCGGGCTCGTAGAACGCGCGGTAGACGATCAGTTCCCGCCGTCCTTCGAACAGGTCGCGCAGCGTGAGTGTGCCGTTGGGTCCGTCGAACGTGTAGGTTTTTTCGACCGCCATCCACGGCATGCGGCGGCGTTCGGCGGCGAGCGCATCGCGGGCACGCGTGTGGGCTTTTTCCTTGACGAGCAGTTGCTGGCGGGCCGCCTCCCATTCGTCTTTCGATACGACGGGCGGCGTTTTCATGGCGGGTTGCGTTTCTCCTGATGCAGTCATGGCTTGTCGACCTCCGGTTGGGATGGACTCGTGCGTCGCGCGAGTTGCGCGCCGCTTCGGCCAGAACGAGTGTCCGCCCGAAACGTCGCGTTCCGGGAGTAACAAGTGTGACGCTGTTTCGTCCCGGCCGCTCGCGCACGATGCATCGATGCGCGCGAGCGGCTCCATTCCCAAGCCTTGAATCAGGGCTTGTAGCCGTCGTTCAGCGTGTTGAGAAACGCGACGATATCCTTGATGTCCTGATCGGTCCATCGCCGGTTTCTCGCCGAACTTGCGATCGAACGGCGCATCCTTGTCGTCGATGTTCGCGTGATACTTCACCGTCAGATCGTCGTACTTCATCACGTGACCGGCGGCATCTTTCGAATAGAACTTCTCGGGCGCGGTATTGCGTTCGTTGTAGAACGCCATCACCTGATCGAGCGAGTGATAGACGCCGTTATGAAAGTACGCATGCCGTGTCGCCACGTTGCGCAGCGTCGGCGTGAGGAACATGCCGCAGTATTGCGTCTGATCCTTCAGATCGTCGCGGAACGGGCCGCATACGCCCATATCGTAGAAGTTGGCGTTTTTGTTGATCGCGAGCTTCGGGTTACGCGGAATGCCGAGCGACTCGTATTGATAGTCGGTAAACATCGGCGGCTGACCATCTGCGCTGGGCTTCGACAGGTGACAGCCCGCGCAGTTGGCCTTGTTCGGATCGTTGAAGAGATGCAGACCGTGCAACTCCGCTTGCGTGAGACGCGTCTTGCCTTCGAGCCAGTAATCGTACTTGCTCGAATACGGATGGAACGCCTGCTCTTCCACCTGATAACGCGCGACCGCGAACATCGCTTCCGACACGGCGAGTCCGTGTGCGCCGAAAATCAGCGGGCCGAACAGCTTCTCCATGTCGCCCTTGTATGACGCGTGTTCGAGCTTGTCCTGCACCTGATCGAGGCTCGTGTTCGCCATCTCGACCGGGTTCAGCATCGGGCCGCTGGCTTGCGCCTGCAAGGTATCGGCGCGGCCGTCCCAGAAGAGGCCGCCTTGCGGGACCATCGCGGGCGCGGCGGGTGCGGTGCCGGCGTTTTTCTGCGCGCGCTGCGTGCCGGTGGCCGCTTGCGCGAGCGCGTTGAGATCGGGCGCGTTGTCGGCATCGCCCTGATCGGGGCCGATGCTGAAGTTCGGCTGACGATACAGATACATCAGCGAAGACGGCGGACGATAGCCCTGCAAAGTCAGATGCGGTCCGCCCAATTGCACTTGCAGATCGTTCGGCGCGGCGAACGCATGCGATGGATCGTGACACGACGCGCACGCCTGCTGCCCCGATGCGGACAAGGATTTGTCGAAGAAAATCTGCTTGCCGAGTTGCGCGACGGCGCTCAATTGCACCGCGGGCGGACGCTGCAAGCTCACCGGATGCGCGTTCGCGCCGGTAAGGTTTTCCACGACTTCGCCGACGGCCTCGGGCACATGCGACGGAAACTCGAGCGCGATCACCGCATGCAAGGAGCGATTCTTGAGTTTCGGTTTGGGATTGTTTTGGCCGAATGCCGGATCGACGGTAGCAGACATGGATAGGAACCAACGATAAGCATGAAATGGAAAAAGCGTTGTCGCCGGCAAGCGGCGACAACGCGTCACATCGACTACATGTACATCACATTACTTCGGATACCTTTAGATTGCCGGAACCGATGCCACCGGCGAACCGAGGTTCGGATCGACGAACAGGGTCGGGTTGTTGCCCTTGCCCGTGAAGTCGAACATGCATCATGATGCTGCCCGCGTTCGCGTCGAACGAACCGCCGCCCAGACGCGCGCTGGAAAGCCAGTTGTCTTCGATGAACTTCACGACGGACGCCTGCGAGATCTGCGTATGGTCGACGTAGTTGACCTTGGCCCACGGCGAGATCACGAGGAACGGAATGCGCGTGCCCGGACCGCAACGGCCGTTGACCACGCCGCCGTTCACGCCGGTCGGCTGCGCGCCCGTGCCGCACTTGCCCGCGCCCATCAGCTGGTCGGCTTGCGCGTCGAACGAGGAGGAGGTCGGACCCACATACGCATGGTCGTACCAGCCGTCCGAGTTATCCCACGCGACGATCACGGCAGTGTTCTTCCAGTCCGGCTGCTGCTGGAGGAAGTTCACGACCTTCGCGGTGAACGCCTGTTCGTCGAGCGGATCGGAGTAGCCCGCGTGACCGTCCTGATACGCCGGCACCTTCAGGAAGCTGACCGACGGGAAGTTGCCGGCCTTGACCGATGCGAAGAAGTCGTCCGTGTCGTACTGGTGATTCGCCGGTTCCGCCGTCTTGCCGTCCGCTTCGAGCGACGAGCCGATGGCTGCCGTCGAGCTCGGGCGCAAGTGTTGCAGGTTGGCCGTCGACGCGTAGTACTGGAACCAGTTGTGGTGCGGAATGTAGTCGGCCGTCGACGAATTCACGACCGTCGAAAGCGTGCTGCGCTTGCAGCCCGTCGAGCCGTCGGCGTTGACCGTCGACAGGTTGAAGCCGCCCATGAAGCCGCCCCACGTGACGTTCTTGGCGTTGAGCAGATCGCCGATGTTCTTCGACGACATCATCGCGACATCGGTCGTGCTCGAGCACAGATCGTTGGCCGGATCGACGTCGTTGATCATCGTGTAGCCGCCCTGGCCGTCGGCGACATAGTACGAGCCCGATGCCGTCGTCAGGTTGAAGACCGGCTTGCTGGCCTTGACGATCTGCATGCCGTTGGTGTTGCCCGACACGACTTCGAGCGCGCCCGGCGTCGACGGGCCGTAGGTGTTGGTGAAGGCGTTGTCGCTCATCGAGAACTTCTGCGCGTAGTTCCACAGCGCCGCGACCGTGTTGCCGTCGTAGTAGCCCATCACCTGACCGGCCGTGCCGAACGAACCCGCGCCGCCGCTCGAGCCCTTACCAGTGTATTTCGGGAACAGATCGGCCGCGCCGTTGTTGTAAGCCTGCTGTTCGGCCGTGTAAGCGTGGTTCTGGTCGGCCGTCGCCGCTTGCGTGCGGTCCAGACGGAACGGATTCGCAGCCGCCGCGCCGTTCAGGCGTTGGTGAAGTTCGGGTTCGACGTCAGCAGCGAGCCCGACAGGCCGTTGACCGTCGGCGTGCCCGCCGCTGCGGTGAAGCCCGGTTCGCCCGACGGATTGGCCGCGCTCGGGTAGGTTGCGAAGTAGTGATCGAACGAGACGTTCTCGTTGAAGATCACGACCAGATGCTTGATCGGCGTCGCGGTGGCGAGCTTGTCCTGCGCGCTTTGCGGCGTGTCGTTGTTATCGCTGCCGCACGCGTACAAGTCAAATGCGAACGCAGCCGACACGGCAACCATGATGGCTCGACGATACATAGATGAGACTCCGGGTGTCGTTTTTTAAATGTGATTCGATCACCTCCGGATATCGCGCCTCGGATGATCGACGTGTGGGGCACTTTCAGCCTCGGCCCGGATTTGATCACCGTTGCATGGCGCACTTAAGGCACTCCGCTTGCGCAATACTTACTTACGCTTGACGATTCGCGCTTTCATAAATTTCATTGGCTTTCTTACGGATGCAATTTCTCGCACGCGCGTGCATGACGATTCCGGCTTGCGAACGTCTTGCATCGCCGCCCCGCAATCGATAAGCAATTGAAAAGCACGCATGCGGGCGCACAGTTACCATAAGGGCGATTCCCACGACAGGCCCATCCAAATGTCCGACGATATTCCGGAACCGCAAGCCGTTTGTCATCCCATCACGCGTAGCGCGATCTTTCTCGTGGCGACCGTTGGGCCCGAAAAAGATCACGCCGATACCGTCCGTTCGTGGTGCGGCGACGTCGCCGCGCTGGTCCGCGCGATCGGCACGCGCGCGCCGGTCGCGAATCTCTCCTGCGTCGTCGGCTTCGGCTCGGACGTGTGTGAGCGTCTGTTCGGCGCGCCCCGTCCCGCGTCGCTGCATCCGTTCAAGGAAGTGCGCGCGGACGATCGTCACGCCGTCTCCACGCCCGGCGACATCCTCATGCACATTCGCGCCGATCACATGGACCTGTGCTTCGAGCTTGCATCGCAGATCATGGAAAAGCTCGATGGCGCGGTGACCGTCGTCGACGAAGTGCACGGCTTTCGCTACTTCGATCTGCGCGACATGGTCGGTTTCGTCGACTGCACGGAAAACCCGTCGGGCCGCGCGGCGGAAAGCTTCACGTCGGTCGGCTCCGAGGACGCGGACTTCGAAGGCGGCAGTTATGTGATCGTGCAGAAGTATCTGCATGACCTGAAGGCGTGGAATGCGTTGCCGGTGGAAAAGCAGGAGCTGATCATCGGGCGCAAGAAGCTGTCCGATGTCGAGCTCGATGCATCGGTCAAGCCTTCGTCGTCGCATAGTTCGCTGACGACCATCGAGGAAGACGGCAAGGAAGTGAAAATCCTGCGTCACAACATGGTGTTCGGGCGGCCGGGGTCGGCGGAGTTCGGCACGTATTTCATCGGCTATGCGCGCACGCCGAAGCCCATCGAGCAAATGATGGACAACATGTTTATCGGGCGTCCGCCAGGCAATTACGATCGCATCCTCGATTACAGCCGCGCGGTGACGGGCAGCCTGTTCTTCGTGCCGTCGGCGGAATTGCTGGACGATCTCGCGGATCGGGAGCCATCGGCGGGGAAGTGATCGATCAGGAAGACGTAGTATTGCCGTTCCGACTGAAATGCGACTAACGGTTTTCGCCGCATCGCGCCTTCGCTCGCTGCGCCAAACAAAGCCAAACCGAGAAGCAAAAACAGGCGACACGCTATCCGCGCGTCGCCTGTTTTGCATCGAAGAGAAAAGACTCGCCGTCCGCTCGATGGCGAACGGCGAGCAAGGGGATCGATTGGCCGTTAAGCGGCCTTGGCGTCCAGCGCGGCGTTTTCGAGCGCCGATGCCTTTGCCGCCTTGGTCTTGCCTGCGCGCGGCGCGCGACGGCGGCTGGCAAATGCCGCAGACCATGCCGTTGTTGTTGTCCTGCGAGTGCGCGACGAACTTGCCGCGGCAGCGCTTGCAGCCCACCAGGCGCAGCATGCCGGCTTCCTTGAAGCGCACGAAGGTCCACGCGCGCGTCAGGTCCATCTGCGGCTGCTCGCCATGCATCTCGAAGTGCTCGGCGTACAGGCCGTAAGCGCGGCTCAGCAGATCGACGCGGTCGAGTTCCGTGCTGTTTTCTTCGAGAAACGCATACACGTTGGTGAACATCGATGCGTGGATATTCGGGCCCCACGTCAGATACCAATCCGCCGAGAACGGCAGCATGCCCTTGGGCGGCGACGCGCCTTTCACTTCACGATACAGACGGATGATCAGGCGATCACGCGACAGCTTCGGGAATTCCGATTCCAGCACCTGCATGCGCGCGCCGAGGCGGATCAGCGTGACGGCGCGAAGCACCTGGCTGGCGTCGTCGGCAAGGCTCTTGGTCGAGGTCGTCGTCATGATCAGGCCACCAGCAGGGAAGCGTTGGAAGCAACAGCCGCGTTTTGCGTGCGTTCGGCAAGACCGGCGAGGCCCCCGAGCAGCGCATCGCCGCCGAGGCGGAAGAAGCACAGCACTTGCGACGACGACGCGAGCTTGGCGGTTTGCGTCGGCGACAGTTGCGTCAACGTTTGCGGCCATCTCCGCCGAAAGACCGAGGCGGGTTTGGGCGGCTTCACCTTCTTCGACCAGCAGACGCTGCGCCAGCAGCAGGTAAGACATGTTCAATTCGCGGATCGAATCGAGAGTTTGGCTGTCGCGCATCATGGTGTCGGATCGATGAAACTGCGGTTACCGGGAGGTGTCCCGGAAAACGTTACGTCGTTTCAGAACACGGATCGAATTGTGGGACTAATCTGACCGGCACGCAACACAATGTTACGAACGCAAACGCTTGCGCCAGGCGTCATTCGCCCGAGCAATCGTTTGGCGCGGAAAGATAAATTTTTCGTCTGGCGGACTGTATGGGTTGTTTCTGCTTTTCAGTGCGTACTGACAGGGCGTCTGGACGCCATATCGTCCGATGAGCTGCAAATCTTGCTGCCTGTTTCAGAAAATGGGGACAGCATTGAATAACGTGCGAAAGAGCTGTTTTCGGCAATAAGTACCTGAAAAATATCTTTTGCCTGACGTATTAAAGCAATAGATTTACCGGTCGTTATCGGCGCAATCGGGCCTTTTTACCGGTCGGAAGCGTCCTAGAATGAAGTGCGCTTTTGCTTAAAGTCGCCACGACGATCATTCGAACATCGGAGACACATCATGCGGCCACTCAGAACGGCAGGTTGGGTCATGCTTCTCGCGCTCGCGGCGACCGGCGCGCTGAGCAGTTGCGGCGGCGGATCGGACGACGGTAGCGCTTATCTGGACGCGCCGAAGATCATCATCGATTCCGACTTCAATACGATGGGCGACGACGGCCAGCTATTCGCGATGACCACGCAACTGATGGGCGTCGGCAAGGTGAATCTGCTGGGCTTGTGCGTCGTGACCGGCAACGACTGGCTGCTTCAGGAGGAGGCCGAGGCACTGAAGGCCGTCGAGCGGATGGGCGTGCAGACGCGCGTGGGCGTCTACGGGGGCGCGAATTTCCCGCTTCAATATGACGTCACCAGCATCCGCGAACAGATGCGCGCCAATCCGAACGGCTACTTCGGCGCGTGGATGCGTACCCAGCCGACCCAGCAATCGGACCTCACGCCGCCACCGGACGGCTTCGCGACCTCGACGCAACTGCAGCCGGAAGCCGCCGCCGATTTCATCATCGATACGGTCAAGCGCTATCCGCATCAGGTGACGATTCTCGAAGTCGGTCCGCCGACCAATCTGGCCACCGCCGTGATCGAGGCGCCGGAAATCGTGCCGCTCATCAAGCAGATCATCTATATGGGTGGCGCGATGAACGTGCCGGGCAACGCGAACGCCGTCGGCGAGCTGAACTGGTGGTTCGATCCCACGGCCGTGCGCACGCTGTTGCAGACGACCATCCCGCAAACGGTGATTCCGCTCGACGTGACCAACACGGTGCCGCTGACCGAATCGGTCTATAACTCGATCGTCAATCCGCCGACCGGGCAGACCGCGGTGACGAAGGTGTACGCCAGCGCCAACGCGGGCGCGTTCGCGACCAACACCGATCTCTACGATACGCTGACCATCTCCTACTTCTTCAACCCCGTGTTCGCGACGCAGACGCAAAGCGCCTATCTCGACATCGACACGACGCCGGGCGAGGATCAGGGGCACGTGAAGGTCTACCCCGACATGCCGCAGGCGGGCGCGTCGCCGCGCAAGATCACCTACGTGACGCGCTTCGATAACGACAACTTCTTCAAGTTCTACGTCGGCCTGCTGACGGACCCGGTGCCGGTGATGTTCCATTGACCGCTATGATGCGTGAGATCAAAAAACCTCATCGACACACGATAAAAGGAGACAACCGGCACATGAGCTCACGCGAAGCTATCGGCGCATTGCGCGACACCCTCGGGGCGGATGTCGTCGCCTTGCCCGACGAATTCGGCGACCGCCGCGTGGTCGACTGGAGCGGTTTGCCGGGCGCAACGCCGCTGGCACTGCTGCGTTCGCGTAACACGCAGGAAGTTGCGCAGGCGCTGGCCATCTGCACGCGATACAACCAGCCGGTCGTCACGCAAGGCGGGCTGACGGGACTCGTCGGGGGCACGAATCTGCGCGGCGACGAGATCGCGCTCAGTCTGGAGCGTATGAATCGGATTGTCGAGATCGACGAAGTCTCGGGCACGATGACGGTCGAAGCAGGCGTGCCGCTGCAAACCGTGCAGGAAGCGGCGAGCGCGGCGGGCTTCTACTTTCCGCTCGATTTGGGCGCGCGCGGCAGCTGTTCGATCGGCGGCAATCTCGCGACCAACGCGGGCGGCAACCGCGTCATCAAGTACGGAATGATACGCGATCAGGTGCTCGGCGTCGAAGCGGTGCTGGCGAACGGCGAGATCGCGGGCGGGCTCAACAAGATGATCAAGAACAATAGCGGCTACGACTTGCGCCATCTTCTGATCGGCAGCGAAGGGCCGAGGCTGTGCGAAAACAGGTAAGGTATCTCGGCGAGATTACGGACGGACCCGATCAATCGACGAGCGGTCTAATAGGTGCGATGGCCAAAGAAAACTCCGCCTCGCTTTCGATCAAGGCGACTCGCCGCTTGCTCTCATGTCCTTATCGCTTCGATTAACGACGGCGCACCTAGAATACTGATTGCTCGCTTCAGATTGTACGCTAAGACGTGAAGGCTCATCTCGGTTCACACGCGCGGGAGCGTTTTCGTCAAGAAGTGCGCGGAACCCATCCAGAACTTGAGCGTACCGAATGGGTGCTCGACCGTCTGTCGTCGTAGTCTTGCAGCGTGTGGATTCTTATCGAGGCGACGCTGCATGTCCTCAAGTACCTTCTCATGTTCCCATCTCGCGATCCTTCGATATGGACTCGGAGTGCATTGCGGCTTGAGTTTGCAACTTGGACATCCTGACGGCCAATATTTGTGAATCGTCAATCCCGCCTCGACCGTCTTAAAGCGCCAAATAGATCTTTCTCCTGCCGGACAGCGGTACTCGTCTTCAGCCTCAATGTAAACAAAATCCCGCTTGTCGAAACGGCCCTCTGCCTTGCTGTTCGATGTCAGCGGTTTCGGGACTAACGTCTTGATTCCTTGCTTCTCGCAGCGCAGAATTTCATCGCTCTTGTAGTAGCCGCGATCGGCAAGCGCCGTCAGCTTCTTTTTACCGATCGCGGCTCACGCCATTTCCGCCATTCTGGCCAACTGTGTTCGATCATGGCCAACGTTGACGACGTCATGTGCAACGATCATGTGACTTTTGAGGTCTACCGCAGTCTGTACGTTGTAGCCGACCATTCCGGTGCCGCGCCCACTGGTTGCCATTGAGCGAGCATCCGGATCCGTTAGCGAGATTTGGCCATCGGGCGCTGCGCGCATCCGGGCCTCAATCTCGCCGAGCTTCTGCACTTGTTCTTTGAGCTTCTGAATCTTCTCTTTCAAATGAGGGATGCGTTCATCCGGCAGGCTCGACGGCTCTCGATCGGCCCTGTCCAGCTCATCCATATAGCGGGCAATGCTTTGTTCGAGTTGCTCCATTCGAGCCTGAAGCTTGCGGTCGGTGAAGTTCTTGTCACGGTTGTTCACCGCCTTAAATTTACTGCCGTCTATAGCAACAGTTGCGTCTGCGAATAGCTTCAACCGGCGGCAAAGCAACACAAACTCGCGGCAGACTTTGCGGATCGCAACGCCGTTGTTCTTGCGGAAGTCAGCGATCGTCTTGAAGTCAGGCGCCAGTCGGCCTGTCAACCAGATCAATTCGAGATTCCGTCGTGCTTCCCGCTCGAGGCGGCGACTCGATTGAATTCGATTCAAGTACCCGTAGATGTAAAGCTTGAGCAAGGTCGACGGATGATATGCCGGTCTGCCTACCAAGGAGGGCGAGGCCCGCTCGAAGCCAAGACCTATTAGATCAAGCTCGTCAACAAACACGTCTACCACTCGTACGGCGTTATCCGCATCGACGTAATCGTCGAGACACTCAGGTAGCAGTGCGACTTGATCTCGCGCCGCGCTCTCAATAAATCGCTCCATGGGCCACCATCGAAAGACGTGTTGACTAACTATAGGCAATCAACGCGTTTTTACACAGCCTCGACCCATAACTTCCCTCTTGGATCGTGATGGCGGCGGGACAGATCGATCCGATGCCGGTTTGTTCCGCTAATCTGTGGCGAGGCCGACGTACAACTCCCGTTCGGCCTCGCCACCCTTTATCGTTTTCGGGGATGCGGGCTCG
>NZ_LFJJ01000109.1 GCF_001189365.1 Candidatus Burkholderia verschuerenii
TACCCGGAACAATGGACTCCAGTCGTCCCCATATCTCATCGGTCAGCAACATTCGACTCATCTTGATCGCTTACGCAAAAGATGAGATGTAAACACATTTCTTCAAATGTGAACAGAGCCTAGTCTCTGTCCTGACCGAGTGCAGCCTTCGAGCGCGACACCCGGCATCATCCTTCAGATTCAGAACACAATACGACGAGACGACCCTGATGACGGATCCGCAGTGCGCATAAGGCCGCAGCGCGCACGGATTGCCGTTTCAGCGTGCTGATAAAGGAGCAGCTCATGTTGGAATCTTCCGCCCAGCAGCTTGGCGATATCGACATCGACATTACCCCCACTAAAAAAGACGAAAGCGTTCAGACCGCGAGCGGCGGTTTCCTCGATCGCTACTTCGGCATATCGAAAGCAGGCAGTACAGAAAAACGCGAACTCGTCGCCGGCATCACGACGTTTCTCGCGATGGTTTATTCCGTGTTCGTCGTGCCCGGCATGCTGGGCAAAGCAGGTTTCGACACCAGCGCCGTGTTCGTCGCCGTGTGTCTGACGACGGCGTTCGGCTCGTTGCTGATGGGTGTATGGGCGCGTTTGCCGATCGCCATCGGCTGCGCGATTTCGCTGACGGCGTTCACCGCGTTCGGCCTCGTGCTCGGCAAGGGACTCACGCCGAATATCGCGCTGGGCGCGGTGTTTCTGATAGGCCTCGTGTTCACGGCGATCTCCGTCACCGGCGTGCGCTCGTGGATCCTGCGCAATCTACCGACGGGCGTCGCGCACGGCACGGGGATCGGCATCGGGCTGTTTCTGCTGCTGATCGCCTCGAACGATGTCTGGCTGATCGTGAAGAATCCCGCGCCGGGCATGCCGGTTTCGCTCGGCCATATCACGGCGTTTCCCGTGCTGATGTCGGTGCTCGGGCTGGCGGCGATTTTCGGTCTCGAGCGTCGTCGCGTGCCGGGCGGCATTCTGCTGGTCGTGATCGGACTGTCGGCGATCGGTTTGATGTTCGATCCGTCGGTGCGCTTTCACGGCGTATTCGCGCTGCCGTCGCTGTCGGCGCCGGGTCACGCATCGCTGATCGGCGCGATGGACATCAAGGGCGCATTGTCGATGGCCGTGATGCCGAGCGTGCTCGCCCTCGTGATGACCGCCGTATTCGACGCCACCGGCACGATCCGCGCCGTTGCGGGTCAGGCCGGCCAGATCGACGAAAACGGCCGCCTCGTCAACGGCGGACGCGCGCTGACGGCCGATTCGCTGAGCTCGATTTTCTCGGCGTGCTTCGGCGGCGCGCCGGCGGCGGCGTATATCGAATCGTCGGTGGGCGTGGCGGCGGGCGCGAAGACGGGACTGGCGGCAAGCGTCGTCGGCGTGCTGTTTCTGGTGGTGATGTTCATGTCGCCGCTCGCGGGACTCGTACCGTCCTACGCCACCGCACCCGCGTCGGCCTGCTGATGCTCAGCAACGTCAGCAAGCTGCATATGGACGATACCGTCGACACGATGTCCGGCCTCGTCTGCGCGGTGTATATCGTGCTGTCGGCGAATATCGTGACGGGGATCATGCTCGGCTTCTGCACGCTGGTGGTGGGACGCGTGATCGCGGGCGAGTATCGCAAGCTGGACGTCGGCACGGTGGCGATCGCGCTGGTGCTGGCGGCGTTTTATCTCGGCGGATTGGCGATTTGAAGGACCGGCTTCGCTGAACTGGAACGGCGCGCTTCGTCATGATGCGCGCCGTTTTTCTTTCCGCTACTTGTTGGCCATCGCCAGTTGCCCCGTCTCCAGCAACGACTTCAGATTCGACAGAATCTTCGGCCAGCCGCCCGACACAGCTTCGATAAACGGCTTGCTCTCGCTGATATGCGTAACGGTGAGCTTGACCGCCTCGTCGTGCTGCTCGAGTTCGTAAGTGCAACGCGAATAACCTGCGTCTTTCAGATCCTCGCGGAACTCGTTGCGCCATTTCAGCACGAGTTTCTTCGGCGGATCGGCCTCGAGCACTTCGCCGGAATCGGCTACGCGGCCATCGGCAAACATCATTCGCCACGACGAACCGGCCTTCCAGTCGCTTTCCTGATGGATGCCGAACCAATATTGCCGCTGCCATTCGGGCGTCGTCAGCGCGGCCCACAGCTTGTCGGGCGTGGTGCGGATATAGGTGACGTAGAGAAAGGTTTCGCTAGCCATGATCGTCTCCTTCGAGCGTGCGTTTGAGGTCGGACAGTGCGTCGAGCCGTGGACGTTCGAACTTGCCGATCCAGCGCAGCGCGATCTCGTGGATCGGCACCGGATTCAAAAAATGACGCTTTTCGCGGCCGTGACGTTGCGCCGCGACCAGATTCGCCTCCTCCAGCACGGCCAGATGCTTCGATACCGCCTGACGTGTCATGCTCAGCCCGTCGCACAGTTCGTTGAGCGTCTGGCCTGCTGTCCTGCTTACTTACGGCGATACGATTCGACCAGGATTTCGCAGTTCTGCAGGTGCAATTGCAGCGCGAGGTTCCACTCACGACGGACCGTAGCCTTTGCCGAGCGCAGCCAGGAACCGAACGAAACGATCAGTGATTGTTGAGCGGTGGTCTTCATGAGTATCTCTCAGGGTAAGTAGATAGGGGATAACCCTAGCTATACGCTTTTGATGCTGCATTGCAACCAAATCTCAAAATTACGCAAGTCGTGTGTTGCGTCTTTGCACATTCTTCCGAGGATAGAGATTCGGGCAATCTAGGGGTAAACATCCGGCGCCCGAAAATCCCTTTGATATAGTTTGTGTACGGAGTATATTTCCAGTCAGGACGAACCATACGGACTGGAGGACGACATCATGCAATTTCATCTCGACGGCTTTCGCATCGGCGATCCGACCATCGAACCGGCGCTGCACGGCGACACTCAGGGCGCACTGCCCGATACGGTCGACGTGCTGATCGTCGGCAGCGGACCTGCGGGGCTCGTGCTCGCGGCGCAGCTCGCGCAGTTTCCCGGCATCAGCACGCGCATCGTCGAACGGCGTGCGGGGCCGCTGCAAATGGGTCAAGCCGATGGCGTCGCTTGCCGTACCGTGGAAATGTTCAACGCGTTCGGGCTCGCCGAACGACTTCTGCACGAAGCCTACTGGGTCAACGAAACGGTGTTCTGGCGTCCGTCCGCCGACGATCGCGGCGCGATCAAGCGTACCGGTCGTGTTCAGGATACCGAAACAGGTCTCTCCGAGTTTCCGCATTTGATCGTCAATCAGGCGCGCGTGCAGGACTATCTGCTCGATTCCATGCGCCGTTCCGCGCAACGTCTGGAGCCGGATTACGATCTGGAACTCGTCTCCGTCGAACGCGACGACATCGGCGATCATCCGGTGCGCGTCACCTTGCGCCGCACCGATGCCGCGCGTCTCGACGAGACCGTCACGATCCGCGCGCGATACGTCGTCGGTTGCGATGGCGCGCGCAGTCGCGTACGCACGGCCATCGGACAAACCTTGAAGGGCGATGCCGCCAATCACGCGTGGGGCGTAATGGATGCGCTCGCCGTCACCGACTTCCCGGACATTCGCCTGAAGGCCGCGATTCAATCCGCGAGCCGTGGCAACCTGCTCATCATTCCGCGCGAAGGCGGCTATCTCGTGCGCGTCTATGTCGATCTCGGCGAGGTCACGCCGCAGAATCGCGACGCCATCAAGCAGACGACGGTGGAACGCATCATCGAGACGGCGCAGCGGATTCTGCATCCGTACACGCTCGACGTGAAGGACGTCGCGTGGTTCTCCGTGTACGAAGTCGGCCAGCGACTGACCGATCGCTTCGACGACGCCGATGACTCACGCGAACCGCGCGTCTTTATCGCGGGCGATGCGTGCCATACGCACAGCGCCAAGGCCGGCCAGGGCATGAATGTGTCGATGCAGGATGGCTTCAATCTCGGCTGGAAGCTCGGCGCGGTGTTGCGCGGCGTCGCGCAGCAAGACCTGTTGCGCACGTATTCCGACGAGCGTCATCCGATCGCGCAGGAACTGATCGACTTTGATAAAGAATGGTCCGCGATGATGGCCGCGCCGCCCAAGGATCCGAATCGCCCGGAAGCCGGCGGCGTCGATCCCGCCGAATTGCAGGCGTATTTCGTGCGCGCCGGCCGATATACCGCAGGCGTCGCGACGCGTTATCGGCCGGGCATGTTGACGGGCGACGCGACGCATCAGGCGCTGGCGCGCGGCTTCGTCATCGGCACGCGCTTTCATTCGTCGCCGGTCGTGCGCGTCGCCGATGCCAAGCCGATGCATCTCGGCCACGTCGCGCACGCGGACGGACGCTGGCGTCTTTACGCCTTTGCCGATGCGAGCCGTCGCGCGCTGAATGCATTGTGCGAACATCTGGCGACATCGCCCGATTCGATTCTTCGGCACGTCACGCGCGCGGGCGACGATCCCGACAGCGTCTTCGATCTGCGCGCGATCGTGCAACAGCCGCATCGCGAGGTACGGCTCGATGAACTGCCCGCGCTGCTGCTGCCGCGCAAAGGCTGCCACGGACTGATCGACTACGAGAAAACATTGTCGAGCGATGCCGCGACTGATATCTTCGACGAGCGCGGCATCGACCGCGAACAGGGCGCGCTGGTCGTGGTCCGTCCGGATCAATACGTCGCGCATGTTCTTCCGCTGAACGCATACGCGGAACTCGATGCCTTCCTGCGTCCGATCTTCCGCATCGATTAACCCGTTCCGAACCGCGAAATTGCCGAATAAATCCGATCAACACGACTCGCCGGCGCTCGCCCGTTTTACCGGCAGCATGGTGCGCCGCGCGCAACAGCGGCATATCGCGGTATGGCTCGCGGAAGTATCCGCCGAGATCACGAGCGTGCAGTACGCGGCGCTCAAAATCCTGCAAGACACGCCGGGCGTCAATCAGCGTCGGCTCGGCGACGAACTCGATGTCGACCGTTCCACCATCGCCGATCTCGTCGCGCGTATGGTGCGTAACGGCCTGATCGAGCGCACTGACAATCCCGTCGATAAACGCAGTTACGTGCTCTATCTGACGGCGGCGGGCAAAGAGCAACTGACGACCCTGCGTCCGCGCGTAGAGGAAGTCGAGCGCATTCTTACCGCGCGGCTATCGCCGGACGAAGCTCGGGAGTTGCGTCGGTTATTGGCGGCATTGCTGCCGGAGCCGGAGTCGTCGTAAATGTCCACGACAGATCGAAACGCGAGCGCACCGTCAGTTGCCGCAGCGTGCCGCGTGCGTGCACGGTAAGCGGGTATTGAACTTGAGCGGCTCGTAGGGCGTGCAGACCGCCGTATTGCGCGCCGCGTCGGCGGCGGTCAGCGGCGCGATCCGGCATGCGACTTTCGCGCCGCGTGCATCGCGCAACTCGACATTCTGCAATTCGATATGCGCATTCGGCCCGCCCGATAGCGTGATCGGATAGCCCAGCACTTGCCCGCGATAACCGCTGTCCGGTCCCATCGGATCGGGCTGCTCGTTGTTCATCCAGGCGGTGGGCACTCGCGTCTGCGTGCCGTAAGGCCACGCGATCAGTTCGTTGTTGGCGAGCGTCCGGGCGATGTCCGCGAAATCCATCACCGTGACGGAACCGGAACCGGCTAGCGACCCCTCGCCCGAGCGCGCCCAGTCGAACAGCAACGCGCCGCGATGATACGGCGACGCAAAAATATGTTCGACGGGCGAACTGTCGGTTTGCGAACTGCCGATCATCGCCAGCACTTCGCTTGCACTATGCGCCTGCGTATGCAGCCTGACGCGCGTGAGGATATCCGCGCCGGTGAAGCCCGGCCGCCCTTCGATTTCATCGTGCGTGCCGACGCGATTCAGCACGAGATAGCGTGCGTGATCGCGTGCCGCCGCTTCCAGTCCCCGATCGACGGCGATCGCCGGCAGGCCGACCTCCTCGCGTCGTGCATTCACGAAGCCCAGCGCGCTCGCCTGCGATTGCCCCGCCGACGCGCCCGGTCCCGGCGCGGGACGCAGCCTGACGGCCGGTCCCGAATAGACGACATCTTCCTTGACGGATTTCGATGCGCAACCCGCAAACGTTGCGATCGCCAGAAACGAAACTATCAGCGTGATAAAGCGCATCGAACCTCGGCCGGAAAAACCGTCAACGCCGCATGAGGCCCATCACGAGCGTCACGAGGAAGATGACGAGGAAAATGAAGAACAGAATTTTCGCGATGCTGGCCGCGCCCGCCGCGATGCCGCCGAAACCGAGCGCCGCCGCGATCAGCGCGATCACGAAAAAGACCAGTGCGTAGTAAAGCATGATGCCGCCTCCGTTCGATGTTTTTTAAGGTTTTGAAACAGCGTGTCCACACGCTGTCGATGCATCAAGCAAGCAGTATTCTTTACCGGCTGAAATCATTGCGCGCGCTCGCCTAAAGATGGCGCGGCGCCTGCCGACAAAGAAGAAAGACGCAAAACGACGCGGCATCGCCCTATCGGGCTTTGATCCGACGATAGATTTCAGGGCGGCGCCGGCGCGCACCCATCGGGAATGGCTTGATGAAACGGGTAAGAAATACGCTACGGTCGAAACTCGGCCGCTATGTCGCGGGCGGTGTCGCCGCAGCCGCGCTCGTGGCGGGCGCGACTGCGCTGTTCTGGCATCCGGCGCAGAACGCGGCGCAATCGACGACGACGGCGGCATTGACCGGCGTCGCCAATCAGATGCGCCACGACACTGCGCCGTGGACGCATCGCGAGAAAGACGTGTCGGAGCTGACGCGCGATATCCGCGAACGCAACGTGGCGGCGATCGGCGTGAGCCGCGACGCGATTCTCGTGTCGACGCTCAAGGGCGACAAATATTTCGTCATCGATCACAATGGCGCGTTCTCCAACGCGCTCGTGTTCGGCGAGCTCAAATCCGGCGTGGCCGCGCCGTATCAACTGGCGTGGCTTCCGGACGCGCGCGTGCGCACCAGCTCGGCGCGCTGGTCCGAAGCGCTCGATCATCTGCGCGACGCGCTCAGTCTGATGCTGCCGCTGCTGATGATGGGCGGCCTGCTGTGGTTCATGCGCCGCGAGATGCGCGGCGGCGCGCAACTGCTCGCCACCGCCCCGACGATGCGCTTCGACGACGTGATCGGCACAGGCGAAGCCAAGGCGGCGCTCGCCGACGTGCGCGCGTGGCTCACCGAACCGGCGCAGTTCACCGGCATGGGCGTGCGCGCGCCGTGCGGCATTCTGATGACGGGCGGCCCCGGCGTCGGCAAGACGCGGCTGGCGCAGGCGCTCGCGGGCGAATGCGGCGCGAACTTTATCGCGATCACGGGCAGCTATTTCAGCGCGAAGTATTACGGCGTCGGCATCCAGAAGGTCAAACATCTGTTCGAACTGGCGCGCAAGAATGCGCCGACGGTGATTTTCATCGACGAAGCGGACGGGCTCGGCAAGCGCACCGATACGGGCGGCGGTCCGGTAGAGGCGGAAAGCAACCGCATCATCAATCAGCTGCTGGCGGAGATGGATGGCTTTGCGTCGAACGAAGGCGTGATCATCGTCGCGGCGACCAATCATCCGGAGAATCTCGACGAAGCGTTGCGCCGTCCGGGCCGTTTCGACCGGACCATTCAGGTGCGTCTACCCGATCTGGAAGATCGCGCGAAAATCCTTCGCTTCTATGCCGCCGATCTGAAGAAGAAGTCCGACGATATCGACTTCGATCAACTCGCGCGTCTGACCACGGGCTTCTCGCCCGCGACGCTGTCGATGATCGTGAATCAGGCCGGTCTGGTAGCACGCAAGCGCGGCGCCAGCGAAGTCGACGCGACGCATTTCATGGAAGCGATCAAGATCGCCCGCATCGGCGATGTGAACGGCGCGGAACGCGCGCTCGCCGACGACGAACGCACGCGCATCGCAATTCACGAAGCGGGCCACGGCCTCGTCGCCGCGATCCTCAACACCGGCGTGCTCGAGGAAATGACGATTCTGCCGCGCGGCGGCGCACTCGGCGTCGCGCTGATCACGAAAATGCAGGACAAGCATCTCTATCGCGAGACCGAGATGCGCAACGAGATTCAGGTGCTGCTCGGCGGCCGCAACGCCGAACTGCTGATGTTCAACGAAGCATCGAGCGGCGCGGGACAGGATTTGCAAGAAGCCTCGCGCATCACTCTGGACATGGTGTCGAAGTACGGCTTTAACGACGACGGCAATCTGTTCAGCCTCGCCGCGCTGCCGCAGCAACACGCGGCGCTGCAACTGAAGGAATCCATCGGTCAGGCCAATGCGCTGCTGCACGATCTGAACGACGCCTGCTTCGCGCTGCTGAAGGCGAACGAGCCAGTCTTGCGCGCGATCGCCGATCAGTTGCTGGAAGAAGAAACGGTGCCGGGCGAAACGGTGTATCGCCTGATTCGCGAACATGCCGATGCGGTCGCCGAAGCGCAAACCGTGGTGGCGAACGCGATGGCCGCATAGATCGCGACGGCATTCGATCTGTAATCCGAACTATTTTTCTCCAGCCGCCGCGCGCTCGATTGCCGCGATATCGATTTTCTTCATCTTCATCATGGCGTCCATCGCGCGGCGCGCGGCGTCACGATCCGCGCCCATGAAGATATCCAGCATGCGCTGCGGCGGGATCTGCCACGAGAATCCCCAGCGATCCTTGCACCAGCCGCACGGCGCTTCCGCGCCGCCATTGCCGGTAATCGCATTCCAGTAGCGATCGGTCTCTTCCTGGCTCGCGGTTTTGACCATGAAGCTGACCGCTTCGTTGGCCTTGAAATTCGGCCCGCCGTTCAGACCGATAAAGCGTTGGCCCAGCACGGTGAAATCCACCGTCAACTCGCTCCCCTGCCCGACGCCGGGCTTGGCGGACGCATGGCCTCCGTCGACGTGACTATCCGGGAAGGTGGCGGCGTAGAACTCCGCGGCTTCGCGCGCGCGGCCCTGATCGAACCACAGGCAGGTGACTAGCTTGGTCATCGAACGCTCCTTGTCAGTGCGTCAATCACGCGATGCGCACGCCGAACGCGAACTCCACTTCGACACACGCGCCTTTGGGCAACTGCAGCACGCCGACCGATGTACGCGTATGCGTGCCGGCATCGCCGAGAATCGAATACAGGATATCGGACGCGCCGTCCGCTACTTCGCTTTGCCGCGTGAAATCGGGCGCGCTGCGCTGCGCATGAATACGCCGATGCGCGGCACGCTCGTAATCATGTCGAGCGTGCCGAAGCGATTGCGCACCAGCAGCAGCGCGCGAACCGCGGAAGTCGCCGCCGCGCGACGCGCTTCGTCGAGCGAAACGGTATCGCCCGCCACGCCCACGAAACGCACGGTATTGCCCACGCGCGGAATCTGCCCCGCGACGTAAGCGATGTTTCCTTCAAGCAGAATCGGCGTGTACTTGCCGCCGACCTTGATCTCCTCTTGCGGATCGAACCCGTGTTCGATCGCAGCCTGCAACAAGCTTTCGTCTCTCGTCATTTCATTGTTCCCCGATCGGTACACGCACTATCTTACAAGCACCTCACGTTCATTCGTTCGATGCGATGTGTCATCAAATAATCGAATGACGCATGCACGATCGCACTCTTATCGAAAACCGTTACAGGGAGACGAACATGTTGATCGCGTGCGTGGCCTATCAGGATGGACGAAAGCTCGGAGATATCAGCGTGGAGCAGATCAGCGATTACGTGGAGAAGCCGGAGTGTTTCGTCTGGGTCGCGCTGAAAGATCCCGAGCCGCACGAGCTCGACGCGATGAAGGAAGAGTTTCATCTGCACGAACTCGCGGTGGAGGACGTGCACGCGCATCATCAGTGCCCGAAGATCGTCGAGTACGGCGACTCGTTATTCGCGGTCATGCATACGGTCGAACTGCTGGACGACGGCACGCTGCGATTCGGCGAGGTGAATGTATTCGTCGGCAGAAACTATGTGCTCTCGGTACGCATGCGCACGGAGCATGGTTTCAGAAAAGTGCGCGAGCGTTGCGAGCATGAACCGCCCTTGCTCAAGCAAGGTTCCGCGTTCGTGTTGTATGCGTTGCTGGACGATATTGTCGACGGATATTTCACCGTGCTCGAAACGCTCAATACGGAACTCGAAGCGCTGGAGGATCGCATTTTCGCGCAGCAGGAACAGAAGGAAGCGCGCGCGGTGATCGAGGATCTGTATCGCTTCAAACGGCGGCTGGTGGTGCTGCGGCATCACGTCGGCCCGCTGCTCGAAGGCGTCGGCAAACTCACCGGCGGACGCGTGCCGCAAATCTGCGAAGGCATGAGCACGTATTTCAAGGACGTGTACGAGCATCTCGAACGCATCGTCGGCGCGATTGAAGGACGGCGCGAAACGGTGATCACCGCGATACAGGTCAATCTCGGCATGATCGCGCTGGCCGACAGCGAAGTGACCAAGCGCCTCGGCACCTTCGCGGCGATGTTCGCCGTGCCGACGATGATCGCGGGCATCTACGGCATGAACTTCGAACACATGCCGGAGTTGCACACGCAATACGGTTATCCGATCGTGATCGCCGCGATCGATACGCTGTTGTTCCGCTGGTTCCGTAAAGCGAAGTGGATCTGAGCCGCGTTACGCCTGAGTTGTGACTTAAACCGGATTGGCCGCGACGAAGTCCTTGAACACCTGATACGCGGGGTTCTTCGTCACGCCGTCGGCCTGGATCAGACCGAAGTCCTTGTCGATCATCGCGTACATCATGATGCACTGGATGTTGTACTTGTCCTTCACCTTGCGGTAATACGCCATCGGCACGCCGACATTCACGCCGCACTGGATGTTCGGATCGACCGCTTTCACGCCCGCGATCATGCCGCGAATCACGCCACGGAACGGCGGCCACAAGGTCGGGCTCCAGTCCGCCGACGAACTGCCGTCGCCGCCGATCTTGATCGGCACGTCGAGTTCGTTACCGCATTCGATGTACTTGACGAGCCCCTTGAGCGGCGTCGTGCAACGCACCGCGAGGTCGTAGCCGAGCTGATACGCGTCCGCTTCCGTGCTGGTCGGATCCCAACGCGCGGACAGCGGATTGAGCACCGGCAGGATCGACACGCCGCTGTTCAGAAACGGTCCCTTCAACGCTTTGACGATGGTGCCCGACATGCCGGCATCGGCGATATCGCAACGATAATTCGTCACGCCGAGGTCTTGCAGCAACGCGAGCTGATCGGCTTGCGGCATCGTCTTGTAGATGCCGCTGCCCCACGCCATATGACCGTTGATGCCGTAAAACAGGCCGTCGGATACGGCGGCGGTCTGCGCGGGCGTGGTGGTGTCGGCGGGCTGCGTTGTGCTTACATTGGCGTTCGTCGTAGTCGACGTCGCCGCCGGCGTCGATGCCGATGCCGACGAAGCGCTCGTACCGCTCGCCGCCTGCGTCGTCGTGTCCGTGGAAGGCGTGGCCTTGGTGCTGCCGGACACGTCACCGCTTCCGCCACATGCCGAAAGCGCCGCGCTGCCGGCCGAGGCCAGCATCATCGCGAGAAAGGTCCGGCGCTTGGGTGCTTGAATGGCACCGGAAGCGGATGCGGAAGAAACAGCGTGAAGCGGAGGACGTAAGGCCTCGTCGGAAGGTCGCATGGCCGTAGAAAGTTGGCGGGTATATCCGGGTTTACGGCAATGGCAGTAGCGGCTTGAATCGTTTTCGTGCGTTCGTTCGAAATTTTTAAACGCGAACCGAAAACTTTTCCGAGCGCTTTGCGCATGCGTCCTTCGAGAGACTTCAAACGAGGCGGCAAATTTATATCACGTTGAGATATAATTCGACGGCTCCGCACTTTTCCTTTTCGACCTCATTCCATACGTGTCACGCAACGCATTGCTCCGCTGGCTCCGCGCCTTCGTTCCCGCACCGGTCACGCTGAAGTGGACCGAGCGCCTGCGCGCAGGCCTCGGCGCATCGATCGGTATCGCGCATCTTGTCGTCGGCGATGCCTCCGTGCTGCCGTTCCTGATCGCGCCGATGGGCGCATCGGCCGTGCTGTTGTTCGCGGTGCCGGCCAGCCCGCTCGCGCAGCCGTGGTCGATCGTCGGCGGCAATCTCGTCTCGGCGACGGTCGGCGTCGCGTGCGCGATGCTGGTCCGCGATCCCGTCGATGCCGCCGCGCTCGCCATCGGCGTCGCGATCTGCGCGATGTTCGCGCTGCGCTGCGTGCATCCGCCATCGGGCGCGGTCGCGCTGACCGTCGTGCTCGGCGGGCCATCGATTCACGCGCTTGGTTTCGGCTTCGTGTTCGCGCCGGTCGCGTTGCAGTCGGCGGTGCTGCTGGCTTCGGCGATCGCGTATCACGCGCTGACGGGGCATCGCTATCCGCATGGACATGCCGCGCCGAAGTCCGCCGCGCCCGACGCAACATCCTTCCTGCGCGCCGATCTCGAAGCCGTGCTCGCGCGTCGCAGCGAATTGCTCGACGTCGATCCCGACGATCTCGAAGCGCTGCTGCGCGAAACGCAATTGCAGGCTTACGCGCGCCGCTTCACCGAGTTCACCTGCGCGGACATCATGTCGCGCGCGGTGGTACCGGTGGCGCCTAAAACTAGCGCGGATGCCGCGTTGTCGCTGCTCGACCGTCATCGCGTGAAGGCGCTGCCGGTGATCGACGCATCGCGACGCTTGCGCGGCATCGTCACGCGCGCGGATCTCGCGCACGCGTATAGCAGCAAGACGTTCGATGCATGGAAACGCGGCATCGCGCGCCTGTTCGATGGACCGCGACACGGCCCGCCGCGCATCGCCGCGCTGATGACCGTCGACGTGCGCAGCGTCGACATGAGCGTGCCCATCGCCGAGCTGGTGCCGATGTTCGCGCACTTCGGGCATCACCATATTCCGGTCATCGACGCGGATCACAGACTCGTCGGCATGATCACCGAAGCGGACCTGATCTCGGGTCTGTATCGCCAGTCGTTCGATCGCGCGCAACGCAGCGCGTGAGCATCGACGGAACACAGCATGAACATGAGCATGAAAAAAACTCGCACTCTCGCCAAGCCGGATTTCGAGCAACTCTCCGAATTCCGTTATCAGATGCGCCGCTTCGAGCGTTTTTCCGAGCAGGCCGCGCAAGGCGAAGGCATCACGCCGCTGCAATATCTGCTGCTCTTGCATATCAAGGGCTATCCCGGCCGCGCGTGGGCGACGGTCGGCGAACTCGCGGAGCGGCTGCAATCGCATCATCACGGCGTGGTGGCACTGGTCACGCGCTGCGAAACGCTCGGTCTCGTGCGGCGCGAACCGAGTCCCGACGATCGCCGTCAGGTGCAGGTGCATCTCGAAGCGAGCGGCGAGCAGGTGCTGGAGCGGCTGGCGGCGCTGCATCGCGCGGAACTGAAGTCGCTCGAAGGCGCGTTCCGCGTGCCGCGCAT
This sequence comes from Candidatus Burkholderia verschuerenii, assembly GCF_001189365.1. GTDB lineage: Bacteria > Pseudomonadota > Gammaproteobacteria > Burkholderiales > Burkholderiaceae > Caballeronia > Caballeronia verschuerenii. Next base: position 13,366 of record NZ_LFJJ01000109.1, read on the forward strand.
CGAGCTTTGAAGCGAACGATTCGATCAGCAGGAGCATCGGCATGGACCAACACAAACGCGATTTTTCCGTCAACGACCGCCTGTTGCGCATTTGCGGCGTGGCGGCGGTGATCGGCAGCATCAGCACGCTCGCGGCGGTCGTGCTGCTCGGGCTGATCCATTTGTTTACCAACCTGTTCTTCTTCGGCCAGTTTTCCGTCGAGGAACATTCGCCGGCGCTCAACACGCTCGGGCCGTGGGTCATCGCGATTCCGGTAATCGGCGGGCTGATCGTCGGGCTGATGGCGCGCTTCGGCTCGGAGAAGATTCGCGGCCACGGCATTCCCGAAGCGATCGAAGCGATACTGTTCGGCAAGAGCCGCATGTCGGCGAAGGTGGCGATTCTGAAGCCGCTGTCGTCGGGCATCGTGATCGGCAGCGGCGGGCCGTTCGGCGCGGAAGGCCCGATCATCATGACGGGCGGCGCGCTCGGTTCGCTGCTCGCGCAATGCATCGACGTGACGGCGGCCGAGCGCAAGACGCTGCTGGTCGCGGGCGCGTCGGCAGGCATGACGGCCGTGTTCGGCACGCCGGTCGCGGCGGTATTGCTGGCGGTGGAACTGCTGCTGTTCGAATGGCGTCCGCGCAGTTTTCTGCCGGTCGCGCTGGCTTGCGCCGTCGCGGGTTTCGCGCGCGCCGCCGTGTTCGGCACCGATGCGCTCTTTCCGCTCGACACCGCGCCGCCGCACCTGATCTCGCTGCTCTACTGCGTGCTCGCGGGATTGTTGTCGGGCGCACTGGCGTCGGGTTTGTCGGCGACGCTGTACAAGCTGGAAGACGGCTTTCACAAGCTGCCGATTCATTGGATGTGGTGGCCGGCCATCGGCGCGGTGTTCGTCGGCATCGGCGGATATATCGAGCCGCGCGCGCTCGGCGTGGGCTACGACGTGATCGGCGATCTGCTGCACGGTCATATCGTGATTCAGGCGGCGCTGGCGATTCTCGCGGTGAAGGCGGTCATCTGGGTCGTCGCGCTGGCATCGGGCACGTCGGGCGGCGTACTCGCGCCGCTGCTGATGCTCGGCGCGGGTCTGGGCACCGTGCTCGGCGCGGCCTTGCCGGGCCACGACGCCGCGTTGTGGCCGCTCGTCTGCATGGCCGCGACGCTCGGCGCGACGCTGGGCGCGCCGCTCACCGCCATCGTGTTCGCGTTCGGCCTGACGCACGATGCCAACGCGCTGCTGCCTTTGCTCGCGGCGACGCTCGTCGCGCACGGTTTCGCCACGGTCGTGATGCGCCGTTCGATCATGACGGAGAAAATCGCGCGACGCGGTTATCACATCTATCGCGAATACGGCGTGGATCCGCTGGAACGTCATCACGTCGATGAAGTCATGACGCGCGACGTCCGCACCATCGACGCCGCCGCCCCGCTCGCCGATATCGCGACCGATTGCTTCGGCGCGGGACAGACGCATCGCGCGTATCCGGTGGTGCGCGACGGCGCGCTGATCGGCATGCTCGATCGCACGACGATCGCGACCCTGATCGCGCATTCGGCGACGCTGAGCGTGGGCGAAGCGTTCGCCGCGCTCGCGGATAACGCGCCGGTTTTCGCGCTGCCGAACGAACCGTGCCACCTCGCGGCCACGCGTCTTGCGGTGCACGAGCTCGAGCGCCTGCCCGTCGTCGCCGATGCGCAGTCGATGACGCTCGTCGGCATCGTGTTGCGCAGCGATCTCGTCAAGCCGGCGCGCGCGCACTTCGACGAGGAGCATCGTCGGGAGCGATTTGCGGCGTTTCGGCGCGAGTCGATCTCGCGTCACGATTCCAGCTAGGCCACGGAGGATTCGGGGCAAATCCCCGCTTGACGCGATTTCAGCTTCCGCTTCACACTCGTCGACGATTCCGTCAGCGTGGTATGAAACCGGAGACCGAAGATGGCGATTCCCGCATCCGCTGCGAAGCCCGACGAACAGGCCGTCGCCTATCAGCGGCCGCAAGTGCCGTTCATGTCGAAGGATCTCGTGCACGGCGGCGTAATGACCGACTGGATCGAAGACGACGACATGTGGGTGCCCGCGACCGACACTGTCTCGTTCAAACCGCTGATCCTCAACGCGAGCCAGGGCTACTACGTGAACCTGTTGCGCGTGCGACGCAGCGGCGTGATCTCGCGGCATCGGCATAGCGGCGCGGTGCACGCGATGGTCCTCAAGGGCCGCTGGTACTACCTCGAACACGATTGGGTCGCGGAACAAGGCGGCTACGCGTTCGAACCCGCGGGCGAGACGCATACGCTGTTCGTGCCCGAAGACGTGCCCGAGATGATCACCTGGTTTCATGTGACGGGCGGCTATACCTATGTCGATCCGCAAGGCGTCGCACAGGGTTACGAAGACGTCTTCACGAAGATCGAGGCGACGTGTAGGCATTACGCGTCGCTCGGCTTGCCCGACGACCATATCGAATCGATCATCCGCTGAGCGGCGCTCGGAAGGAGGACGACGTGCGGCATCTCCGGCGCGTGGTGATGGTGACGGGCGGCGCGGGCGGCATCGGCGCGGCGCTGGCCGAACGCTATGCGCGCGATGGCGCGGCGGTGGGCATCGTCGATGCGAACGAAGCGGCGGGCGCGGCGCTCGCGCAGCGTTTGACCGATGCGGGATCGCGCGTGCATTTCGCGGCGGCGGACGTCGGCGATTTCAGCGCCTGCGAGTCCGCCTGTCGTGCGATCGAAACCGCGCTCGGTCCGATCGATACGCTCGTCAACAACGCGGGCATCTCGCCGAAACACGCGGGCAAGCCGATGCCTTTCTGGCAGATGGACCCGGCCGAATGGAACCGCGTGATGGACGTGAATCTCAACAGCGTCTTCAATTTTTGCCGTGTTCTGACGCCGGGCATGGTCGAGCGGCGCTTCGGGCGCATCGTGTCAATGTCGTCGGTGGCGGGCCGCGCGTATCTCGACATCGTGGCCGCGCATTACAGCACGACCAAGGCCGCGCTGATCGGCATGACGCGGCATCTGGCGGGCGAACTCGGGCCGCACGGCATCACTGTGAACGCGATCGCGCCGGGCCGCATCGATACGCCGTTGGTGCGCGGCGTCGCGCGCGAGGCCAACGAGAAGATCGTGCGCGCCGAGCCGCTGCAACGGCTCGGCGCGCCGGATGAAGTCGCGTCCACGTGTCTCTTTCTGACATCGGACGAAGCCGCTTTCGTCACCGGCCAGGTGATCGACGTCGCTGGCGGCTGGCTCATGACGTGATAGAAAAACGCGCATCGGTATTTACCGTGATGGACAGGAAATCGCAGCCTGCTTATCTTCACACCATACCGAGGGCCGATGCCGACGTGCTGGAGAAAAAGCGGAATTGCTACCGCGTCGAGCGTTGACGGTGCCTGGTCGAGAGTCGATAACGACCCGCCAGGAGTGAAACCCGCGACTTGTTCGCGGGTTTTTTCTTGGTCTTCGGATTATTGCGTCTGGTGCGCGCTCGCCAGCGGAAACGCAGAGTTCACGCAGGCTTCAGTGCGCACCATCGCTCGACAGTCGTCCGTTCACATTTTCCGCAATACAAACGCGTCAATATGGCAATGACATGCAATAGCGTGCGACGCTAGCATGCCTGCTCTTTCACCCTGACCTTCATCATGTTTCATCGACAACTGTTTCGCGCGCGCAAGGCCTTGCTCGCGTTGATGTGCTCAGGCGAGGCATGTAGCGCGCACGCGGGCATGAGCGTTTCATCGACCGCGTTCGAAGACGGCGGCACGATTCCCGCGCGCTATGCCGGCCCCGCCGCGTGTGGCGGCGGCAACGTGAGCCTGTCCGTCGCATGGCACGATCTGCCTGCCGCCACGCGCAGCGTCGTCGTGACCTTGACCGATCCGAATGGACCAAAAGGTCTCGGCGTCCCACGCATTGGATCGCGTACACGGGATCGCGCCGCGAACCGAAGCGCTGAATGCGGGCGTCGCGCCCGATGCGCCCGCCGCGCTCGGCCAGAACATGACCGGCGCCGCGCAGTATCGCGGGCCGTGTCCACCTGTCGGCGATGTGCCGCATCATTACCTTCTGACGGTCACCGCGACCGACCTCGAACCCGGCGCGCTGCCGCCCGGACTCGATCTGCATTCGCTCGAAACGCGCCTCGCCGGGCATACCTTGAGCGGTTCGACCATCGTCGGACGATACGGCCGCTAAACTTTTGATTCGCCACGCAAAACGCGCGATTCGCCGCCCCGGACGAATCGCGCACACAAAGCAGAAAATAGAATATCTTTAGTCTAAAGAAAGATAAGGATAGTTTATTTAAACGCGCCGACTCTTTAGTCTGGCCTGCAAAATTGAATTTGCCGGAATGGACCCGACGACGCAGTCTGGTGCAGACGTAAACGCACATCTCAGCCAGGTCTGCAGCGCACGAGTAGAGGTTGAGGCATGACGTTGAGCTGAAAACGCGCCCACGCGAGCAGCAAAAAGAATATAGGGCCAAGGCCCAGACGAACGATCGCGCGCAGCAGCCAGCGCAGGTTGTAGCCGGCCGCACACAGCACCGCATGCAGCGCGTCGCCGGTTTGCCCCTTGA
>NZ_LFJJ01000110.1 GCF_001189365.1 Candidatus Burkholderia verschuerenii
CCCGATGGACAAAGGCATCCTCCAGAAGTGGTTGAAGGCTGGCCTGGTGTACGAGGGCCAGTTGCAGTCGACAACCGCAGGCACGCCGCAAGGTGGAGTGATCTCCCCGACGCTTGCTAATGTGACGCTGAATGCGTTGGAGCGCGACCTCCTTGCTCACTTAGAAGAGCGATTTGGGCGCACGAAGACGAAGAAGCTGAAAGTAAATGTTGTGCGCTATGCGGACGACTTCGTTATAACCGGCGATTCGCAAGAGACGCTGGGGAATGTAGTCAGACCTTGGATTGAGGCATTCCTAGCTGTTCGGGGTTTGCAACTCTCTGAGGAGAAAACGCGGATCACTCACATTGATGTTGGCTTCGACTTCCTTGGGTGGCATTTCCGTAAGTACTCGGGAAAACTACTCATCAAGCCGAGTAAGAAGAACGCGCAAGCGTTCTACCGGAAGGTAGCGGAAGCAATCAGCAACAACAAAACGGTGAGGCAGGAAGAGTTGATCGACCTGCTGAATCCGATGCTACGTGGCTGGGCGCAGTATCACAGTCCTGTAGTAGCCAAGCAGGCATACAGCCGCATGGAGTACCTGATTTTCAGACGACTCTGGCGGTGGTCGAAACGCAGACACCCCAATAAGGGCGTCGAATGGGTGCGGAAGAAGTATTTCCATGCCCTCGGCTCTCGAAATTGGGTTTTTGCGATCCCAATGCCACAAAGTGATGGCAGTATGGGTTTGTTGGATCTGTACGATTTGCCTGGTACAGAGATCCGGCGTCACAACAAGGTCAAGGGTGCCTACAACCCCTTTGACCCCGTGTGGGAACAGTACGGCGAAGAGTTACGGCAGGGACGCATGGCTCACTCGATGCGATACCGGCGGCAGTGGGCAACGTTGTACCTCTCGCAGGGAGGCCTCTGTGCACATTGCGGCTGTGCTCTCACGGACGAGACCGGATGGCATGACCATCATCTGGTGTATCGGATGCTTGGCGGGTCAGACGCTTTCTCCAACCGCGTATTGCTCCATCCTAACTGCCACCAGCAGGTGCATGCTGGTAATATTGCGGTGACTAAGCCGGCCCTGCAATAGTAAGGACTTTGGTAAGGCTTGAGCCGTATGCGGGGAAACTCGCACGTACGGTTCTTAGGGGGCCCCTCTTCCGGAAGGAAGGGGGGCTACCCTACAACCCCGCGTGACTGGCGATAGGATCTTCGGATCCAAGGTGGAGCAACCCACCAGGAAGCGCTGAGCGTCGTTTTGCCGTTCGCCTGGGCAGCTGAGATCCGCGCGCCGTTTTCACGGAGCCGGTGGCTGTCCGTTCCGCGATTTCGGATTCATCCCTCATCCGCCGCGTCTGGACTCCATCGGTTTCCAGCGGTTTTTGCGACCGCGTGACCCAGTCAACCTGTTTTGATCTAACGGAAAACGTATGTTTGACAGAGCCGAAAGTACCCTCGCCAACGTCGATCCCGAATTGCTGAAGGCGATCGATCTGGAAAATTGCCGTCAGGAAGATCACATCGAACTGATCGCGTCGGAAAACTACACCTCGCCGGCGGTCATGGCCGCGCAAGGTTCGCAACTCACCAACAAATATGCCGAGGGCTATCCCGGCAAGCGCTATTACGGCGGCTGCGAATACGTCGATATCGTCGAGCAACTCGCGATCGACCGCGTGAAGCAACTGTTTGGCGCGGAAGCCGCCAACGTGCAGCCGAACTCCGGCTCGCAGGCCAACCAGGGCGTGTTCTTCGCCGTGTTGAAGCCGGGCGACACGATCATGGGCATGAGCCTGGCCGAAGGCGGCCACCTCACGCACGGCTCGCCGGTCAACATGTCGGGCAAGTGGTTCAACGTGGTCAGCTACGGCCTGAACGAAGCCGAAGACATCGACTACGACAAGCTCGAAAAGCTCGCGCAAGAGAACAAGCCGAAGCTGATCGTCGCGGGCGCGTCGGCGTTTGCGCTGAAGATCGATTTCGAGCGCATGGCGAAGATCGCCAAGGCGGTCGGCGCTTACTTCATGGTCGACATGGCGCACTACGCGGGTCTGGTCGCGGCGGGCGTGTATCCGAATCCGGTGCCGTTCGCCGACTTTGTGACGACGACCACGCACAAGAGCCTGCGCGGCCCGCGCGGCGGCGTCATCCTGATGAAGGCGGAATTCGAGAAGCAGATCAACTCGGCCATTTTCCCGGGCATTCAGGGCGGTCCGCTGATGCACGTGATCGCCGCGAAGGCGGTCGCGTTCAAGGAAGCGCTGTCGCCGGAATTCAAGACGTATCAGAAGGCCGTGGTCGAGAACGCGCGCGTGCTGGCCGAAACGCTGGTCAAGCGCGGTCTGCGCATCGTCTCGGGTCGCACGGAAAGCCACGTCATGCTGGTCGATCTGCGCGCGAAGAAGATTACCGGCAAGGCGGCGGAAGCCGCGCTGGGCGCCGCGCACATCACCGTCAACAAGAACGCGATTCCGAACGATCCGGAAAAGCCCTTCGTCACGAGCGGCGTGCGTCTGGGTTCGCCCGCGATGACCACGCGCGGCTTCGGCACGAAGGAAGCGGAGATCGTCGGGAATCTGATTGCGGACGTGCTCGACAATCCGGAAGACCAGGCCAACCTCGAACGCGTGCGCGCGCAAGTGTCCGAGCTGACCAAGCGTTTCCCGGTCTATCGTTAATCCATAAGCCGACAAGCCCCGATGCGCTGCCCATTCTGCCGACACGAAGACACCCAGGTCGTGGATTCTCGCGTGTCGGAGGATGGCGCGGCCATCCGGCGGCGGCGGCGCTGTCCTTCCTGCGACAAGCGCTTTACCACCTATGAACGCGTCGAACTCGCGCTGCCGTCCGTCGTCAAGAAGGACGGCACGCGCGCCGAGTTCGATCGCCGCAAGATCGTCGCGAGCATGAAGCTGGCGCTGCGCAAGCGGCCGGTCGCGGCGGATGCGATCGATGCCGCGGCATCGCGCATCGAATATCAGTTGCTCGGCACGGGCGAACGCGAAATCCAGAGCGAGCGTCTCGGCGAGCTCGTGATGAACGAGTTGCGCCAGCTCGACACCATCGCGTACGTGCGCTTCGCATCGGTCTACAAGCGCTTCGAGGATGTCTCCGAGTTCGAAGACGTGCTCGAGGAATTCCGTCGCACCGCGCCCAAAAAAGCCGCGGCTCGCAAGCGCTGAATCTTTCCGCAATCATCCATTCCTTGACTGTTTTGAGTCGTTCGCACGGCGAGTCTGCCGCGTCTTGCGCGCGTTGAACACTCGTCCGTTCGGCTAATGGCGGCGCGCGGTTTTTATCGCTAGATTGTGCTTCGGCTCAATTGATCGATAAGGTATCCCGATGAATCGCGGTTTCACTCTGATCGAACTCTGCGCGGTGCTCGCGGTGATGGCGATTCTCGCCGTCTTCGCGACGCCGTCGTTCGTCGCGTGGCATGTGCGCGATCAGGTCGATGCGCGGGCGCGCGCGTTGTTTTCCACGCTGTCGCTCGCGCGCGCCGAAGCGATGCGTCGCGGCGTGCGCGTCACGCTATGCCGGATCGATGCCGCGCGCCGCTGTCTCGCCAGCGGCAAGGCGTGCGATAACGGCGCGACCGACTGGTCGTGCGGCTGGGGCGTGTTCGTCGATCGCGACGGCGCGCCGATGCTGCTGCGTATGCAACCCGCGATGACGCCCATCGCGATCGCGGGGACGTCGACGGAGTTATCGTTCACGCCGCCATCGGGGCAGGTGATCGGCGGCTTTCGCAGCTTCGATTTCGCCCCGCGCGGCGCGGATGCGGCGTCGAACGCGGCGGCGCGGCGCTGCGTGCGGCTCGCGGCGGGCGGACGTCCGCGCATCACGCAGGGCGCGTGCGGGGCATCGGCATGAAGGGCGCGCGCATCGAGAAAGGCGATTCGCTGATCGAAGTGATGATCGCGCTGTCGCTGACGGCGATCACCGCGCTCGGGCTGATCGCCGTGCAAAGCGCGCTCGCGCGTGGCGAGCGCATGGCGCTGGAACGCGCGCGAGCCGTGCTGATCGCGGATTCGCTCGCCGAAGGCATACGCGACGAAGCGAATCGCGCGGCGATCGTCTCCCAGTGGCGAACGCGCGCGGCCGCGATGCTGCCGTCCGGCTCGATCGACGTCACGGATCGCGCGGACGGCGTGCATGTCGCGACGGTAACTTGGCGCGCCGCCGACGATGGCGATGCCTGTCCCGAACCGCATACGGCCTGCATCGCGCTGGCCTTCGCACGATGAACGCGCCTCGCTTCAGACAGCGCGGCCACTTGCTGCTCGAACTGACGATTTCGCTGGCGCTCGGTCTGTTGATCGTGGCGGCGTGTCTGTCGCTGTATCGGGCGCAGCGGGCGGTGTTCGATCGCGCGACGGACGCCGCGCGTATTCACGATGCCGGTGTCGTCGCGCTCGATCTGCTCGCGCAGCACTTGCAAATGGCGGGCTTCGATACCGCCGATGCGCCGCTTTTCGGCTGCTCGCAAGGGCGCGTGACCGGCGCGGATTCGTCGGCGACGTGCGAATCGCTGTCGAGCCATTCCGACGGCGTTCAGGTGCGATACAGCGCGGACGCGATCGCGACCTGGCCGACGTCCGCCGGCGCGCCGACCGATTGCCTCGGGCAAGCCATCACCGATGCGTTCGTCACCAACCGGTTCTACGCGAAGCCGAGCACGTCGAGCGGCGAGCCCGAACTGTATTGCGAAGGCAGCGGCAAGCAGGCGCAACCGATCGTCGAAGGCATCGAGCGCATCGGCGTGACGTACTGGCTCGCGGGGGCATCGAACGCGGTGTCGGCAGCGGCGATTCCGCGCGATCGATGGCGCGAAGCCTACGCGGCGGACGTCTGCGTGATCGTGCGCGGCTATGCGCAGCAAGCGAAGCGGCGCGCCACGTACGTCGACTGCAACGGCGCATCGGCCGTCGCCGACGATGGCCGCGCGCGTCAGGCGTTCTGGCGTCGCGTCGCGATCCGCAATGCCGTGGCGGTCCGCCCATGACGCGCTGCGCCCGCAATCGCGGCGTCGCGCTGCCCATCGTCCTGCTGCTCGCCGCGATGATGCTCGTGACCACGACCGCATGGCTGCAAACCTCGCTGGCATCGGCGCGCGCGACGGTCGCGTCGCGCAAGCGCGTGCAGGCGTTTCATGCCGCCGACAGCGCGCTGATCCGCTGCAGCCGTCTGCTCGATGCCGCGTTGCCCGCAGCATCGTCGTCGCGCGAGCCTGTGCAATGGCGCAGAAAAGCGTCGTTCGAAGGCGCGTCCGCGCTGGCGATTCAGCCGTTCGCCGAGTGGCCTTACGCGCGTCGCGCGCCGCAATGTCTGATCGAAACATGGCCGCGCTCCGATGCCGGCGCGTCGTATCTGATCACCGCGCGCGGCTTCGGCGTTACGGCGGATTCGGAGGCGTGGCTGCAACTGCGCATCGACGAAACCGGCGCGCGGCACTGGCGGCGCGTGGTCGCCAAACCCTTCTGAGGTGACGATGAAACGAATCGGCCAAGGCTTCAGCCTGCTGGAATTGATGATCGCGCTGGGCGTCGCGGCGATCATCGCGACGTACGCGATTCCGGCGTATCGCGCGCATGTCGCGAAGGCGCATCGGCTGGATGCGGCGGCGGCGCTGATGCGCGCGGTGCAGTTCGTCGAAACCGCGCGTCTGACGCAAACGGCCGGCGGCGAATCGATCGCATTGCCGATGGGACTCGATCGCGCGCCATCGAACGGCGCGGCGAACTACGCGCTCACGCTTCTGCCCGAATCCGCGACGAACGGCGGCTATTCGATCGAAGCCGCGCCCATCGCGTTCGGCGCGATGCAGAACGACGCCTGCGGCACGTTCGTGATCGATGCAACGGGATTGCGAGCGAACCGCACGAGCACGAGCGCGCCGCTCGAAGCGGCGCAGTCGTCGTCATGCTGGGCGGGGAAGGGATGAGCGCGTCAGAAAACCGTGGGATCGACGGCGTCGTTCGAGGTTTCGGTGGTCGTCGTCTTCATCTGCTGATAGATGCGCCAGGCTTCCCACGCGGCGAAGCCGAGTCCGCCCCATTTGAGCAGCGGCTTCGCGCCGCCCACGACGCGCGTGCGAACCGGTTTGGTGAGAATCAGCGATGCAAGCGAACCGATGATCGGATACTGCTTGAACAGCATGCCGATGCCGCCGCCACCGCCGAGCAGCGCGCCGAGCGTATCCATGATGCCGCCGCTCGACGCTCCGCGCCGGCCCCAGCCGCGATTGCTGCGCTTGGGCATCAAAAAACGCAGGAAGCTGAAGTGCGTGACGGACGAACGCAGATCGGCCGAGGCCTGCCGCAGTTCCATGCGTTCGACATCCGCGCGCGCGATCAGCAGTTCCTTGCGTAGCGCGCGCATGTGCGGCGTGCGCAGTTTCTGCATCTTGTTGCGATGGGGCGCTCTAAAGGCTTCGTCGGGTTTGCTCATGTGAATCGGGCTCTGGGTAATCGGCTGATTGGCTTGCTTCAGGCGAACGAAGCAAGCTCAGTCGTTTCAGTTGTTCGAGCGAAACGTGTCGCGGTCCTTGCGAAATTCGGTCAGCGTGTCGTCGAACATGTTGGGCGCATCGCGAAGATTGCTGCGCGCGCGCAGGCCGCAGCCGAGCGCGATCAACGCATACAGCAGCGTAATGCCGCCAAGCGCCTGCCAGCGATACGTGTTCCAGAAGAAAATGGCGATGAGCACGGTCAGCGAGATCAGCGCCATCATCGTGAGCATCATGGCGGCGAGGCCGAGAAACAGCACGCCGATAAGCCGCTCCTTCTCTTCCTGCAGTTCGATGCCGATGAGTTCAAGACGCGTCTCGAAGATGGCGAAGGCGGAGATCAGAATGCGTCGCAACGGTCCGGGGGACGATTGCTGCGGTGACCGTTCTGTCGTCATGGCTTAAGTGCGAGAAGCGCGTTGTTGCCGCTTTTTTGTGTTTCCGGTCGGCGCATCCACGAACAGACGAACGAGGATGCGACCGGCCGGCGCGAGAGTGAAGCCGCGCGCCCGGGCAGGCGCTCGCGGTTCGATCCGACGTTTCCGGCATGTCCAATGGAACCGCGATCAGACAGGAACTAGCAATCAGCGGGCCATTGGACGGAGGAGGGCGTGTGTATCTACCCGCGCTTACTTGCGGTTGATCAGCAGACCGATGACCATGCCGATGCCCGCCGCGATACCGATCGACGCCCACGGATGTTCGTGCACGTAGTCGTCGGTGGCGCGCGCGGCCTTCTTGCCGCGTTCGATCACGACGACTTGCGCGTCGGCGGCTTTTTCCTTGGCGTATTTCAGACGCGTCATGGCCGTTTCGCGCAATTCGGACGCGCGCTCGCCGGTTGCAGCTGCGGCTTGCTTCAACAGATCTTCGGCGTCAGCGAGTACGGTTTTGATGTCGGACATGAATCGCTCCTTATTGATTTCTGACATTGAAGGGCTCCAATCGATGAGGCTACGCGAATCGTAACCAAAGATGCGGTCGCTGACGAGGTTGCCGCCGGCCCGTGCGCCTCGACGCAGATTCCGTTCCCGGCGCTATCTTCGTCAAACCATCGACATCTTTCACTAGGTTGAGCCGATCTGACCCGTAAAAGTTTCAGCCGCCGATCGAAAGTTACAAAATGCAGGATCGCGTCGATTCTTTCTTCAAGCGGCGAAGGGCCGGCCCGCGCGAGCGAACCGGCCCTTCGATTGTGTGCGACCGAAAAAAATCGGACGAACGATTTAGAAAAACGCCTGAATGCCCGTCTGCGCGCGGCCGAGAATCAGCGCGTGAATATCGTGCGTGCCTTCGTAGGTGTTCACGACTTCCAGATTGACCAGGTGACGCGCGACGCCGAATTCATCGGAGATGCCGTTGCCGCCGAGCATGTCGCGCGCGAGCCGCGCGATATCGAGCGCCTTGCCGCAGGAATTGCGCTTCATGATCGAGGTGATTTCGACGGCCGCAGTGCCTTCGTCCTTCATGCGGCCGAGGCGCAGCACGCCTTGCAGGCCGAGCGTGATTTCGGTCTGCATGTCGGCAAGTTTCTTTTGAATCAACTGGTTGGCGGCGAGCGGACGGTTGAACTGCTTGCGATCCAGCGTGTACTGCCGCGCCGTGTGCCAGCACGCTTCCGCCGCGCCGAGCGCGCCCCACGAAATGCCGTACCGCGCCGAGTTCAGGCAAGTGAACGGTCCTTTGAGCCCGCGCACGTTCGGCATCAGGTTGTCTTCGGGGACGAACACTTCGTCCATCACGACTTCGCCGGTGATCGACGCGCGCAAGCCCACCTTGCCGTGGATCGCGGGCGCGGACAGTCCCTTCCAGCCTTTCTCCAGAATGAAGCCGCGAATCACGTCCTTGCCGTCTTCCTCGAGTTTCGCCCAGACCACGAACACGTCCGCGATCGGCGAATTCGAGATCCACATCTTCGTGCCCGACAGCGAATAGCCGCCGTCGACCTTCTTCGCGCGCGTCGTCATGCTCGCGGGATCGGAACCCGCGTTCGGCTCGGTCAGCCCGAAGCAGCCGATCCACTCGCCGCGCGCCAGCTTCGGCAGATATTTTTCCTTCTGCGCGTCGCTGCCAAAGGCGTTGATCGGCACCATCACGAGCGACGACTGCACCGACATCATCGAGCGATAGCCGGAGTCGACGCGTTCCACTTCGCGCGCGATCAGACCGTAGCTGACGTAGTTCAGGCCCGGACCGCCGTATTGCTCGGAGATCGTCGGCCCGAGCAGACCGAGTTCGCCCATCTCGCGGAAGATCGACGGATCGGTTTTTTCGTCGCGGAACGCCTGCGTCACGCGCGGCTGCAGCTTGTCCTGCGCGTAGGCGCGCGCGGCATCGCGCACCATGCGCTCCTCTTCCGTCAGTTGCTGGTCCAGCAACAGCGGGTCTTCCCAGTTGAACGTGGCGTCGGCCATGTGGAATCTCCTGAAATCGTCAATGGCGTGCGGTGCTTGACGGCAGTTCCGCTAAGCGGAACAATGTTTTGCAAATCAGCTTCGAGTTTAGCATCCGATGTCCATCGTCACCAATCAGAACACCGCGCGCCTGTCCTCGTCGGACGATATCGACGAACGCAAGTTCGTGGTCGCGCTCGCACGCGGGCTGGAGTTGCTGCGCGCGTTCCGGCCCGGCGACATCTTGCTCGGCAATCGCGATTTCGTCGAACGCACGGGTTTGCCGAAAGCGACGGTGAATCGCCTCGCCTACACGCTGACGACGCTCGGCTATCTGCGCTTCGACGATGCGGCGGGCAAGTACGCGCTCGATACCGGCGTGCTGTCGCTCGGTTTCGCGCTGCTGGCGGGCGCGGACACGCTGGAACTCGCGCGCCCGCATATGCGCGAACTGGCGCGCGAGATCGGCGCGGCGGTATCGCTCGGCTGCCGCGACGGACTCGACATGATTTATCTGGAGACGATCCGCAGCGAAACCGCGCTGACGCTGGGTCTCGCGCCCGGATCGCGTCTGTCGATGCTGACGAGTTCGATGGGCCGCGCCTACCTCGCCGTGCAGGAACCGGCGGCGCGCGAGGCGCTGCTGAAGGAGTTCGACGATGCGCCAGCGGTCGATGCCGCGCGCCGCGCCATCGACGATTTCGCGCGCGACGGCTGCTGCTATTCCTTCCGCGAATGGCACGACGACGTCAACGCCATTGCCGCGCCGTTCCGCGACGTGCGCAACGGGCGCTGGCTGGTGCTGTCGAGCAGCGGCCCGGCATCGTCGATGGGCGAGGCGTACTTTCGCGACACGATCGGCCCGAAGCTCAAGGCACTCGCCGCGCGCCTCGCGTGACGCGCGTTCAGAGCACGGTCCGGACGTGCCATAGCTCGGGAAACAGCACGACATCGAGCATCTTGCGCAGATACGACGCGCCCGCCGTCCCGCCCGTGCCCTGTTTCATGCCGATGATGCGCTCCACCGTCGTCACATGGCGAAAGCGCCATTGCCGGAACGCGTCTTCGAGATCGACGAGCTCTTCCGCCATCTCGTACAGCTCCCAATGCTCCTTCGGCGCGCGATACACCGCGAGCCACGCCGCCTCGACGTGGTCGGCTGCGTCCAGTCGCGCGCGAGCCGCGCCGGATCGATCGCGAAGCCGCGCCGCGCCAGCATGCGGATCACTTCGTCGTAAAAGGACGGCGCTTCGAGCGCCGCGCGCACTTGCGCGTGCACCTCCGGCCGATGCTCGTGCGGCTTGAGCATGTGCTCATTCTTGTTGCCGAGCATGAACTCGATCTGCCGATACTGATGCGACTGAAATCCCGACGACGAGCCGAGATACGGCCGCATCGCGACGTATTCAGATGGCGTCATGGTCGCGAGCACGTTCCACGCTTGCACCAGTTGTTCGAGGATGCGCGATACGCGCGCCAGCATCTTGAACGCGATCTGCGATTCGTCGCGGCTCACGGCGGCCAGCGCCGCGCGCAGTTCGTGCAGCGCGAGCTTCATCCACAGTTCGCTGGTCTGATGCTGCACGATGAACAGCATCTCGTCGTGCTCCGGCGAACGCGGATGCTACGCGTCGAGGATCGAATCGAGCGCGAGGTAATCGCCGTAACTCATCGATTCGGAGAAATCGAGCTTGGCGTCGTGCCAGCCGGTTTTCTCGTTGGCTTCTTGCGGGCCGTGCCCGAACGGGCAACCTTGGGTGTCGCTCATGATCGATTTCCTCACGTCACCGACGAACGTTCGGCGAATTGCGGCGCACGCCAGCTTTCCGTCGCGAGCACGTCGCGCAGGAGGTCGACGGCGTCCCACACATCGACGAAACGCGTATAGAGCGGCGTGAAGCCGAAGCGCAGAATGCGCGGCTCGCGATAATCGCCGATCACGTCGCGCGCGATCAGCGCCTGCATCACTTCATAGCCGTTCGGATGCTCGAAGCTCACTTGCGAGCCGCGTCGCGCGTGCTCGCGCGGCGTGGCGTGGCGTGGCGAGCGTGAGCGGAAACTCGCCGCAACGCGCTTCGACCAGCGCGATAAACAGATCGCCGAGCGCCAGCGACTTGCGTCGCAAGGTCTGCATATCGGTCTGGAGAAACACGTCGAGTCCGCATTCGACCAGCGACATCGACACGATCGGCTGCGTGCCGCACAGAAAGCGGCCGATGCCGTCGTCCTGACGATACGTCGGGTCCATCTCGAACGGCTTTTTGTGGCCCCACCAGCCCGACAGCGGTTGCGAGAACGCATCCTGATGCTGCCTGGCGACCCACACGAACGCCGGCGATCCCGGCCCGCCGTTCAGATATTTATACGTGCAGCCGACCGCGTAATCCGCGCCGACGCCGTTCAGATCGACCGGCACCGCGCCCGCCGAATGCGCCAGATCCCACACAGCGAGCGCGCCCGCGCGATGGATCGTCTGCGTCAGCGCGGTCATGTCGTGCATGTAGCCGGTGCGATAGTTGACGTGCGTGATCATCGCGAGCGCGGTGTGCTCGTCGATCGCGGACGGTAATTCCGCCGGATCGTCGACCAGACGCAACTCGTAGCCGCGATCCAGTTGCTCGATCAAACCCTGCGCGATGTACAGATCGGTCGGAAAATTCGAGCGCTCGGAGACGATCACGCGCCGCTTCGGATCGCGCGCGTCGGCCAGTTTCAGCGCCGCCGACAGGATCTTGAAGAGATTCGCCGAAATCGTATCGGTGACGACGACTTCGTTGGCGTGCGCGCCGATCAGCGGCGCGAGCTTGTTGCCGAGCCGTTTCGGCAGATCGAACCAGCCTGCCGTGTTCCAGCTTCGGATCAGCCCGTCGCCCCATTCGTCGGCGATCACGGCGGCGGCGGCTTTCGGCGGCACGCCGAGCGAATTGCCGTCGAGGTAGATCACGTCGTCGCTGAGCGCGAACTGCTCGCGCAATGCGCCGAGCGGATCGTCGCGGTCGAGTGACACGGCTTCGTCACGAAATTTCATCGAAAAGTCCCTATATTCGGATATCGGTAAGGCGTCAGGCAGCGAGCGGACGCAGCACGGCGCGAACCGGACTGGCGTCGAGCGTGGTGAATTTGAGCGGCAGCGCGATCAGTTCGTAGTCGCCGGGCGCGACGGCATCGAGCACGAGGCCTTCGAGAATCGCCATGCCGTGCGCGCGGATGCGGTGATGCGCGTCCATCGTTTTCGAGTCCTGCGGATCGAGCGACGGCGTGTCGATGCCGATCAGCTTCACGCCGCGGCTCGCCAGCAGATCGATGGTCGCGGGCGCGACGGCGCAGAACGCGCTGTCCCATGCATCGAGCGGCGCGTGCGCGTAGGTGCGAAGCAACAGTCGCGGCGGGGCATCGTCGAGAAAATCGGCGACGTGTTCGGGCAACACCAGCGGCCGCGCGCCGATGCAATGCACGACCCGGCACGCGCCGATGTACGTATCGAGCGCGACCGCGCCGATCGCCGCGCCGTCGCGGTCGTAGTGGAGCGGGGCATCGGCGTGCGCGCCGGTGTGCGGCGACAGCGTGAGCCGCGCGACATTGACCGGCGATCCGGCCTCCATGCGCCAGACGCGCTCGATGCCGACCGATGTGTCGCCGGGCCAGACCGGCGTGGCGGGATCGATGGGCGGAGAAATGTCGATCAACGTCATTTCGCTTAGCAGAAAGTGTGAAGTTGCGTCAAATATAGTCGCCTTGTCTTGAAAAGTGCTTGCAAATTAACTACCCAAAAACGTTGCACTTAGAACATAATTCGATGAAATGGGCTAGGGAGACTAAAAAATGACTGGTTTCACGCTCGATGCAACGGATTGCCGAATTCTGGCGGTACTGCAGGAAGATGGACGGATCAGCAACCTGGACCTGGCGGAGCGCATCGCGCTGTCGCCGTCGGCGTGCCTGCGCCGCATGCGATTGCTGGAAGAAGAAGGGGTGATCGCGAGCTACCGCGCGTGTCTGGATCGCGAGCGGCTAGGTATCGAACTGGAGGCGTTCGTACACGTCTCCATGCGCAACGACGAAGAAAACTGGCACGAGAAGTTCGCGGCGGCGGTGAAGGATTGGCCGGAAGTGGTCGGCGCCTTCGTCGTGACGGGCGATACGCATTACGTGCTGCGCGTGCTCGCGCACAACCTCAAGCACTATTCGGATTTCATCCTGTCGAAGCTGTACAAGGCGCCGGGCGTGATCGATATCCGATCGAATATCGTGCTTCAGACCATGAAGGACGACGCGGGCGTGCCGGTCGCGCTGATCGAGCAGCCCGAACGCAACGGCGTGGCGGCGCCGGTCAAAGCCACCTGAAGAAAGTCAGGACTCTAGCGGTCCCAGTGTGTGGAAGTCGCCCGAGTGAAAGACGAGCGGCGGCACGCGCTCGTCCTGGCCGCGCACGCCGCATCGTTCCACTTCGCCGACGAAGATCACGTGATCGCCTTCGTCGTAGCGGCTGCGGTTGTGGCATTCGAACCACGCGATCGCGCCGTCGAGCACCGGCATGCCGGAATCGCCCGCCGCGTGCGATACACCCGCGAAGCGATCGCCCTTGAGCGTCGCGAAGCGCCGGCACAGATCGAGCTGCGAGGCCGCCAGCACGTTCACCACGTAATGGCTGTTGTTGCGGAATACCGGCATCGACGCCGATTTGGTCGCGAGACTCCACAGCACGAGCGGCGGATCGAGCGATACCGAGTTGAACGAACTGGCGGTGATGCCGATCAACTGGCCGGAATCCGTGCGCGTCGTGATGACGGTCACGCCGGTCGCAAACTGGCCCAGCGCGGCGCGGAACGCTGTCGGATCGAAATTCGGGGTTTTGGCTTTGGCGCTTGTCATCGGGCTAATGGCGGTCGTTTAGTTTTGTGCTGCCGTACCGGCCGTGCGTCGCGCTTCAGTCGGAAGGACTTTTTCAGAAGGCATGAAAATGCAGAAGGTTTGTATCGATTCTAGCGGAATCGGCTGTCGCGAGACGCCAAACACCCGCCGTTCAACGGTCATTGCCGCGCGGAATGCGCCTCGGCGCACCTTTGCAGAACCCGGTAAGCTCGATGGATTGCGTGCCGGTTGAATAATGGCGCCGGCGCATCCATGTACGTGACCATGCGTCTTATCAAGGAGCGGGCATGACCCAGCACAACGCGACGACATTCGAAACCGCGATTCTCGGCTGCGGTTGCTTCTGGTGTACCGAAGCCGTTTTTCTGGCAGTCGAAGGCGTGCAATCGGTCGAATCGGGCTATGCGGGCGGCCAGACGGTGAATCCGACCTACGAGCAAGTCTGCGAAGGCGACACCGGCCACGACGAAGTGGTGAAGGTGGTGTTCGATCCGTCGGTGATCGGCTACCGCGAAGTGCTGGAGATTTTCTTCGCGACGCACGATCCGACGCAACTCAATCGCCAAGGCAACGATGTCGGCACGCAGTATCGTTCGGCGGTTTTCACGCTTTCCGACGATCAACGCAAGATCGCGCTCGAAGTGATCGACGAACTGCAACGCGAGGATATCTACGGCGGCAAGATCGTCACCGAAGTCACGCCGCTCGCGGACGACTACTATCCGGCCGAGGAGTATCACCAGAACTTTTTCGCGCGCAATCCGAATCAGGGATATTGCGCGGCCGTCGTCGGGCCGAAGGTGGCCAAGTTCCGCAAGAAGTTCGCGCATCGGCTGAAGGCTTGAGCTTCAGCTTTTAGCGCGGCGCTGTCAGCCGCGTGCATTCCTCCGCAATCTCCCGCGCCAGCTCGATGCACGTGAGCGGCGCGGATCCCTCCGCCTTGTTGTTCGCCGCGATCACCACCGGCTGACCCGCGATCGCGTATTGCGCGGCCAGTTCGGCGAGCGCAGTGCGCGTCTCGCGATCTTCGTCGACGATGCGATCGAACGGTTCGTACTTCGCCTTCGCCTGTTCGTAGCGAAAGCCACTGTGCAGACTCCAGCGCACGATCAGCGGTCCCGGTCTGTCTTCATCGAGCATCGCGAGCGCCTTGGCCTGACGGCGCACGTCGGGCATGCGCGCGTGCACGCCGATGCAATAGCGCACTTTCGCATCGCGCAATGCGCGGATAAAGCGCGGCGTAAGCATCGTCGGATCGCGGATTTCGACGGCGTAGCAGGTGTCGCCATCGAGCGGCGGCAGCGCGTTCAGAAAGGCCGCGAGCCGGTTGATGAAACGCGACGGCTCGACGATCATCGCATCCGGTAGCGGCGAGAACTGGAACACGAGCGCGCCCGCTTTCGCCCCGAGTCCGCCGATGCACGGCGTCACGAACTCGTCGATGGCGAGCTGCGCGTTCAGAAACGCGGGATTGTCGGCATCGGGCGTGCCGCGTTCGCCGCGCACGAAGGCATCGGTGACGGAGGCGGGCGCCTTCACGATAAAGCGAAAATGCTCCGGCACCTGCGACGCATAGCGCGCGTATTCCGCGAGCGAACGCGGCGCGTAGAACGAGCGGTCGATCGACACGCAGCGCAACAACGGATGCGCGCCGTACGCGGTCAACCCGTCGCGCGAGAGTTTGGTGTTGGAATACTCGTCGCCGTAGACGATGCCGCGCCAGCCCGGAAACGACCACGTCGACGTGCCGAGATGAATCGCATCGGGCAGACGCTTGCCGAGCGCTTCGAGTTCGGGTTGCAGCGGCGCGGGCAGCACGCCGCGCGCTCGCGGCGTTTTCGCGGGCTTGTCGGCGACGATGGGCGGCGCGGGATTGATCGAAGCGCCGAACAGATCGAACTGTTCCTCCGCGTCGGCGCGTTCAGGCGAGGCATCGCTGTCCGTCACCGCGTTCGCCTTCCTATGCATCGACTTCCTCAGAGCGCCTTGTCGTAGATATAACGGCGCGACCATGGCAGGGTCTTCGCGCTGCGTCCCGCCTTGCGGCACACCACCTGATAGATCGACACGTCGTCGTTTTCGAACGCATAGGCGCAGCCCGCCAGATACACGCGCCAGATGCGAAAGTGTTCGTCGTCGACGAGCTTTTTCGCTGCTTCCGCGTTCTCCTCGAACTTGTTGGCCCACATGTCGAGCGTATGCGCGTAGTGACGGCGCAGGCTTTCGACGTCGACCGCTTCCAGCCCGCCTTCCTGTATGGTCTGCAACGCGAGGCTGATATGCGGCAACTCGCCGTCCGGAAACACGTATTTGTCGATGAACTCGCCGCCGCCGAGCGACGTCTCGCCGCTTTCCGAATCCGACGACGTGATGCCGTGATTCATCGCGACGCCGTCGTCGACCAGTAATTCGCGGATGCGCGTGAAGTAACCCGCCAGGTTCTTGCGTCCGACGTGCTCGAACATGCCGACGCTCGTGATGCGATCGAACTGGCCCGGCACGTCGCGATAATCCTGCAGACGAATCTCGACCTTGTCCTCGAGACCGGCATCTTTCACGCGCTGCGTGGCGAGCCTGAACTGATTCTCCGACAGCGTGACGCCCACGCATTGCGCGCCGAATTTCTGCGCCGCGCGGATCACGAGCGCGCCCCAGCCGCAGCCGATATCCAGCAGACGATGCCCCAGCTGCACCTGAATCTTGGTGAGGATGTGGTCGATCTTCTTCAGCTGCGCGGTGTCGATGTCTTCGTCGCCGTTCTCGAAATACGCGCAGGAGTACACCATATTCTTGTCGAGCCAGAGCTGATAGAACTCGTTCGACACATCGTAGTGGTACTGAATGGCTTTCTTGTCGGACGCCTTGCTGTGCGTGAAGTAGCGCCTCACGCGCGCCAGCTTGCTCGCGCTCGTGACCGTGCTCTTGGCCAGCGAATAGCCGATGTTGATGATATCGGTGAGCTTGCCTTCGATATCGATCTTGCCCTTCACATACGCCTCACCGAGGTTGTCCAGACTCGGCTCCATCAGATAAGGCAACGCGGTCGCGCTTTTTACGTGCAGCGTGACTTGCGGCGCCGCGAACTGGCCGAAGTCGTGCTGCTGCCCATCCCAAAGCACGAGGCGCGCGGGCAGGTTGGCCCGGTCGCGAACTTCCTCGACCCATTGCGTCAGCTTCTTCTCCCAAAACATGCTTGTTTCTCCACGCTAAAGAAAATCAAGAAATCTCGGGAAGGCTTGTGCCTTCTTGTCGTGTCGCTTCGCTGTGTGCAGCGATGTCGTTATGTTTTTTTTACGGTGCGAGGCGTTCGATGCGCCACGGGCCGTCCGCGCTTGCGCGCGAATACACGATGCGGTCGTGCAGGCGCGACGGCCGGCCCTGCCAGAATTCGATGACATCCGGCACCAGCCGATAGCCGCCCCAATGTGGCGGCCGCGGCGGGTTGTCGCCGAATTTCGCGGTCATTTCGCGTTCGCGCGCTTCGAGCGCTTCGCGGTTCGCGAGCGGCTGACTCTGATCGGACGCCCACGCGCCGATGCGCGAGCCGAGCGGCCGCGAAGCATAGTAGGTATCGCTTTCCTCGGCGCTGGTTTTTTCGATGCGGCCTTCGATACGCACCTGGCGCTCGAGCTCGATCCAGTGAAACAGCAGACTCGCCGATGGATTCGCCGCCATTTCGCGGCCTTTGCGACTATCGTAATTAGTGAAAAAGACGAAGCCGCGCGCGTCGACGCCCTTGATCAGCACGATGCGCGCGGACGGGCGGCCATGAGCGTCGACGGTTGCGAGCGTCATGGCATTCGGTTCGGGCAACTGCGCATCGAGCGCTTGGGCGAACCAGGTATCGAATTGGCGGATGGGGTCGCGATCGACATCGGCGGCATCGAGCGAGCCGCATGAATAGTTCTTGCGAAGGTCTGCGAGGGTGGTCATTTTTATGCAAGCGCTACAGTCGGGCGTCAGTAGTCGGGCCTGCAAAATTGAATTTGCCGGAATGGACCCAACGACGCAGTCTGGTGCAGACGTAAACGCACATCTCAGCCAGGTCTGCAGCGCACGAGTAGAGGTTGAGGCATGACGTTGAGCTG
>NZ_LFJJ01000111.1 GCF_001189365.1 Candidatus Burkholderia verschuerenii
GCATCGAGCGCTATGTCGCACGCTACAACCAGCACAACCGTCCATTTGTCTGGACCGCAACCGCCGATTCCATCCTTCAGAAAGTGGCTCGGTTATGTAAAGTTATTTCTGGGACGGAACACTAGGTTATCCGTGTCGTCGTTGGATTTGTTGATGCTGAACCTGCGCATACTGTCCCGCCAGCGTTGCATCACTTCGGTCTGTTCGAACTGATCGAGTTGTCGTCGCTCGGAATTCGGGTTCAACAGAATTCGCTTGTCGCGCAAGCTCGCTTCTTGGATAAAGTAGCCATAGAAGATCAGCATGGTGATCTCGCCGAAAATGTCGGCGAGATCGTCCTCGTCTAGATCCGCCTCCTTGCGCAGCAGATCCCCGCCTGACGCGATGCAGTAGATCATCGATTCAGCGACGGCACGGTCAGAAAGCATGATGATCTGATTCGCACCATTCCATTGCGCATCACGTGCTGCCAGCTTGCGCGGAAAAGTCAGGGCTAGATCCGTCAATCCGACAACTAGCGCGAAAGTACGACGTTTTTGTTCGGCATCCTGGAACTCCACGCTGTTCCGCTCCCGCGGCGTTGCTGACCGGGCGAGTCGATCGAACTCACGTACGGCGTTGGACAGTTCGGATTTCATCTTTGGGAAGTGCTCGGACACGAAGCGGCCGACGCCGGGTGCCGTCCGAGTGGCCGCCGGAGACTTGAGATCGGCTAACCGCTTTCTCGCGGGTGTCACTGCGCTGCTTGCGGGCGTCTCCGCCGAAACCGTCTCGCATTCTTTCACGACGGGTGCGAGCAGCTTGTCTCGGTTCTGAAGCACGAAAGTGATGAACGCTTCTTCCTTGACGGCAAATCGCACGACTCCGGGCAGCAATGCATAGAGCGCGGTTGCGACCTTGGTGATGACGTCATCGTTGCGCAACGCCGCAATCGACAACTCGCCGGTTTTCTCCTTGAGTGTCGACACGATCCAACTTTGGTTCTGCTCGACGATCGGTCGAACCAACGCTTTCAGTTTTTCAGTTGTGCGGTCCACCGTACCAGGAGATTCGACGCCGGCTTCCGGCTGCGCTTCCACTGCTTCGACTACGGCTAACGCGAGTTCTTTCTCGACCGCAGGTTGGGTTTGATCCTGTCCTGACGAAACGATCGGGCTGGCGACCGTGGACAACGAACTCAAAACCTGCGTTGAGCGTTCTCCGTTCGAAGCCAACGCAATCAGATCCCGAATGAGCGCCGCACCATACGGTTTAACGACGGCGTTACGATTGGATATCGTGAGCACATCGCCATTGTCTAACTTGATCGCCCAATGTCGGCCGACCATGATCTCGGCGGCAACCGATCGTTTACTAAGCGCATCCCAAGAGAGAAAGACCGTTTTTTTGCCGCTTTCATCACGTGATCGAATACCCCGCTGGGTGACGACGAAGGCCGCGGAGGCATTGCCTCCGTTGATCGTCAGATCCGTTAGCGCGATGATTGTTTCCTGAGCGGGAATGCCGAGGTTGAATCTGGCCATTTCTGCGATCTGCACGGGTATATCGCCCATCATGTGGTACGACGGGGTCTTTGACGGCTTGCGATCGAGGAACGACGCGTGTGTACCTTGGGCTTGCAACTCCGCCACGGTATAGTAATCGGGCGTCACGTAAGTGGAGCAAATCCTGGCGAGCGTCGCGATGTCCAGTTCGGCGTACTCACCAGGCTTATCCAGGTCGTCTGTTCGGCTGAATTGACTGCGTTTTTCGAGGTAATCATCGAGCGTTCCGAATACGTAGCCGAGTTCGTTCTCGCCCGCTTTGATGAGCTTGGTCACCACCGTGCCGTTGAGCGCGACACTTCCTTTGCTGGATGCCACGCTTTGCAGCGTCGAGAGAGATCGCGGTGGCCCTCGCCGCGACCCGACACCTTGAAAAGCACGCTATTTTCGGTGACAAGAACGCCCTCCTTCGCACTGCCCCAGAAAGTATCGTCGATGAGAATGAGCACCTCCTCTTTCGCGATGCCGCGACCGTAAGCATTGACCGCGTTAGACAATTTGTCTTGCGGGATATTGGGCTTGAAAAGATTGCATTGGACGTGATTTGCGTGACACCGCAGTCCGCCAGATACTGTGCTAAGAGCATCGACCCACTCCTTCTGAAGTCTGGTATTGCATCGATCGTGCCGGTTGCCACTTTCCACAGCGCCAGCGCATACACATCTATTACCGACGACAGATCGCGTCTCATCCGTCATCGATAACGTTCAAAAAGCACCTTCGCCTTCTCGGCGAATTTATTGCGTAATTCTTGAGGCTCGATAACGCGGATAGACGACTCGAAAGAGCAGACCCATCAACGCAGTCGCTGACTTGAGACCACCGTTCGCGTCACTTCGAGCACGTCGCTGTCACGCCTGACTTATTGATCGTCCGACATCCGCGATTCGGTCAGATGATCGCCGGCAGAATTGCGAACCCGCAGTGTCAAACAAATCGGGCCTTCGAGAAAGAAAACGAAGCGCCGTTGCTACCGGGCGATTTCAGGTCTTGCGCCTCGATCCCGGCATCCGATTGTGCGCAAACCGCTGCAGCAGTTGCAGCGCGAGAGCCTCATCGTGCCGCATGCCGCCGCGCACACGCGACTCCTCAGTCTCAAGACACCCGGCCAGTCTTCAGGGCACCGCGCCAGCACTTCTAGATCGTATTTCGCCATGAATCGGTTGAGATGGAAGAACTACAAACCGCCAGAAACACAAAGTTCGTTATTCGAATGATGCTCATCGTCTACGCGCATACTTCTGAGTACCGCTTTTTTACGGCAACGGTTGCCGAAAATAAAGCCCTCGCTTAATGAGCCCTTTATTTTTTCGCGTGTAGATTTTTCCGACATATCTCCATCACAATCTGTCGATCGCTCCGACGACGAGTGAGTCAGCTTCGTTGATCTGGTGAGCGCATCGTCGCGAGCGGCTCACGTTTTATTATTCTCGGAAACAACGAGCAGTTAGAGCCCGTCAAACCGCATTCTCGCCGTCGGCTACGGCGGCTGAGGCCAGCTAGCCGTGCCGGCGTTCTGCGCACGTTGAGTCATGTCTCGTGGAACGTCCGCGAAGGCCGATTTGCTCACATCAAGCATCCAATAGACTCCAAATGGAAGCGGTCATCGGGATAACGGCGTTCAGGTTAGTCTTGGGCAACTATTGGCCAATTAGCGCATCCAAGCGCAATAGAATCCCAGCACTATTGAACAGTAGGATTACTTACGATTTCCGGCTTTAAGCAATTAAATGATTCAATTTTCAGACGCAAACACCAAAACCTGGCGGAGGGCAACCAGAGTCGAACTGATCTGGGAATGTCTGACATCCCCAACCGAGTTTGAAGCCCGGCCGCACCACCGGGTACGGATGCCCTCCTTGCGCGGGTACAGCAAGCGGAAGTAACCACCAAAGCGGCCTGATTATAAACGGCGGACGCCATGTCGCATGCAACGCGACCTCAACGCAATCCACCATCTCCACGCGGCGAACGCCGTCGCATCAGCCGATAAACGAAGTACGCAAGCGCCACCGCCACCAGCACATCGATCACCGTTGCGCCATGCAGATGCAATTGCATCAGCGCATCGTGCAATTGCCGCTCGAAAAGCGCGCCGCCGAGCAGCCAAAACGCCGACCATGCAACGATGCCCGCCGCATCCCACATAAAGAACGCGAGCGTCGCGATCTGCGTCGTGCCCATCAGCGGCGGCGTGACGAGGCCCAGGCCTGGCACGAATTTCGATACCGCGACGATCGGCGCGCCGTATCGCTCGAACAGGTCGCTCGTCGTGCGCACGCCGGAATCGATGGCATAGGAACGCCGGGCCAGCACCGCGACGAGTTTCCGTCCATAGACGCGGCCCGCCGTGAACCATACGCTATCGCCGAGCAAGGCGCCCGCCACCGCCGCGAGCATCACGTGGCTGAACGCGAGACGTCCGCCCGCCACCGCCGATCCCGTGAACAAGAGCAGCGGCGCGGACGGGATCGGTACGCCGAGACGCGTAAGCAATACGTTGAGAAACACGGCCGCCGCGCCCCATTGCGCGATGGCCGACGGCGAAATCTGGATCAAGCGTCACCTCTCGGACGGGTTACGCCACGCGACGCTCGCCTCATTGGACCTCGATTCGACGAGCATCACCGGAACGCTGCCACATCCCGCACTGCTAGCAATTTCGATGCCGCCCCACGGCGAATCGTCGCCGCGCTTCCACGCCATCGGATCGACGCGGCGGTCCGGCCGCAGCACGTTGAACGGCCACGTCGGCCGCCGGATTCGCTCGTGCACGACCGAACCGAGCCAGATCGGCACGGCTCCGTGTTCTGGCGCTCGCGCACGGCGTAATGCGTCGGCCAGAAACGCAACACGTCGCGCTCCTGCGTATTCAGATGCGAGCGCGTGAAAACCAGCGTCGACGGCTCGCCGTTGTTCAGGCGCGGCAAAACCGGCAAGGCGACGGCCGGCGCGTTCGGCGACACGACCGACAGAGTGCTTTTCATCGACACGCCGTTCACTTCAGCCCACCCGCGGCCCGCGAGTTGCGCGCGGATTTGTCCGGGCGTCGCGGCCCATTGCACCGTGATCGGCTCGCGGCGGTCGCCTTCCATGCTCGAGCGGTAACACGAGAACGTGCGCCATACGGTATCGGTCCACTGGATCGGCGTGATGACCACAGTCGGCATCGGCGCGCTGTGTGCTTCGGAATCGTCAGTGAGTTGCAGCGCGACGCTCGCCGCGATCACCGCCAGCACCGCGACGGGCATCAACGGACGACGACGCGGCTTGACCGGGTGACGCCACACCGCCGTCAGCGCGATCAGGAACACCCAGATGGCCGCGAGCGCCGCGCTGCCGAGCGCATCGGAGATCGTGAAGCGGCCGAAGTACAGGCCCGCGAGCGCCACCGCCGTGACGATCGCGGAGGTGGCCGTCGCGACGATCACGCCCGTCAGCATGCCGACGCGCCTCAGCAGCAGAAACGCCAGAAAGCCGTAGATGACGACCGTCGCCGCGACATGACTGCTTGGGACATGTGATCGGCGGGCGTGAACGGCAGCAGATTCGGCTCGTGCGCGGTGAAGCGGATCGCCGCGACCAGCATCTGCGAAAACGCGACGGCCGCGACCCAGTACACCAGCGTGCGCCAGCGCCGCTCGAAGATCATCCAGATCACGACCAGCACCGACAGCGCGAGCAGCGTCGGCGTGCTGCCGAGCGACGACGCCGCATCGAGAATAGAATCGGCCCAGGTCGAGCGGAACGACTGCAGCAGCCGGTAGATCGACACGTCGACCTGCACGATCGACGCCCCGCTCGCGACATTCGACAGCACCGTGAAAAACACGCCCGCCGACACCAGCAGCAAGACCGAGATCATCACGATAAGCCCGGTCGCCGGATTCGCCGGATCGAGCGCGCGGGCGATCAATCGCGCCGGCAAGCCCTGATGACACGAGCCCCACGCGACCAGACGTTCGCGCGAATCGACGACCCAGTCCTTCGCATGCGAGACGATCACGCGCGCGATGTTCCAGATGAGCCAGCCGATCGCCGCCGCGATCACGAGAATCACGACGAGCCGGATCGACACCGCGCCCGCGAGTTCGATCGATGCGCCGAACACGACGCCCGGCAGGATATGCGTCGGCGCCCAGATCAGCGCGCTCAGAATGTTGACGAACAGGAAGCGCGAGGGCGTCATGCCCGACACGCCGGCGACGACCGGCACGACCGCGCGCATCGGCGCAACGAAGCGCGCCAGCACCACGCTTTTCGCACCGTGTTTATCGAAGTATTTGCGTCCGGCGTCGAGCGCGCCGGGATGTTTGCGGAACGGCCACATCCGCGCGATGGAATCGGCATAGCGCTGGCCGAACCAGAAGCTCGCGGCATCGCCCGCAATCGCACCCGCGATGGCGCAGACGAATACCCAGCCGAGATTCAGCGCGCCGGTGCCGACCAGCGCGCCCGCGACGAACATCGCCGTGCTGCCCGGAATGAAGGTGCCGATGAACGCGACCGATTCGAGAAACGACGCCAGCAGCACGACCGCCAGCGCCCACTCGGGATGAGCGGAGAGCAGATGCAGCAGCTTGAAGTAGGAATACTCCATCGCAGCGTGATCGACGCACGCCGACGCGCGCGCCGCCAATGATCAGACGGACTCGTGCCAGCGGCTATCGGCGCGTAACAGATGCAAGTCGCGGTGAAAGCGAGTGTACCCAACCCGGTCGAAGAATTCCAAAACCTGAATGGCGCGTTTGCGGCCGAGCGCGGTGGCATCGCGGAACGCGGCCGCGCCGATCGCGCCGTTCTGCTGCTGCGCGTGTTCCGCCGCGAGCTTCGCCAGGGTGCCGATCGATGCACGCGCGTAGAACAGATCGCGCACGACCTGAAAGACATCGCCGCGGCACGCGAGCTTCTTCAGCAGGCGGCGCATGTCGTCTTCGGTCGCGCCGTGCACCGAGGCGAGATCGCGCACCCACGGCGGATCGAAGCGCGCGTTTTCGATCGATGCCAGCACGGCTTGCGCCAGCGCTTCCTCTTTCGCATCGAGCAAGACCGTATGCGTTGGCAGATGCAGCCACGGTCCGCTCTTCGCGATCGCGCCGTCGCCGACCGTTTCATCGACGAGCGCGCGCCACAAGGCATCCGGCGCGAGCGGCGCGGCCATGCGGCGCAGACGCGCGATATCCGGACCTTGTTCGTCGGGATAGCGTTCGTGGAAAGCGGCAAGCGTTTCGAGCAGACGCGCGCGCATCGCGTTCCAGTGCGTCGCGGCGATAAACAGCACGTCGTCGGAAACGGGTACGGCGCGCATGCCTTCCGGCGATGCCGCGCCGCCCAGCAAATACTCGATCAGCGAGCGCGGCAAGCCGTACGGCGCTTGTGCAAAGAGCGCGTCGATGCGGCCGGTGTCGAGCATCGTCGCGAGCGCATCGAGCCATGCGCGACGCTGCGGTGTGCGACGCTTGCGCGCGGGCCCGAACGGATCGAGCACGCGTCCGCCGCCCACCGTGCGATTCGCCTGCGCATTGCGCACGATAAAGCGATCGCCCGGCAGCGCGCACACGGGTTGATCGAAGACGAGTTGCACGCGCGCCGATGTGCCCGCGTGCATCGTGTCGACATCGAGCAGCGCGACATGCGCCACGCGATGCGTCGTGCCCAGATGCACATGCAATGGCGACCAATGCGTCAGCGTGAGCGACGCATCGCCCAGCAACGTGAGTTCGACATCGAGACGCTCGGAGGTCCGCGCGAGCCGTGCATCGACGATCCAGTCGCCGCGCGCGAGATCGTCCTTGTCGATGCCGGCGAGATTCAGCGCGCATCGTTCGCCCGCGCGGCGCGAGCGTCACCATCTCGCCGACGATCACGCTTCCCGCGAACACCGTGCCCGTCGCGATGGTGCCCTGTCCCGATAAAGTGAACACGCGATCGATCGCGAGGCGGAAGAAGCCGTCATCGCGTCGCCGATGCCATTGCGAAGCGGCCGCGTGCAGATACGCGTTCAATGCGGCGACGCCCGCGTCGTCTGTTTGCGTGGCGTCGGTATCGAACAAGGGCGCGTCGCGCAACGGACCATCGGCGAGCAGCGCTTCGATTTGCGCATGCACGTCGCGCACGCGTTCGGCATCGACGCGATCGGTCTTGGTAACCGCGACCGCGCCTTGCGTCACGCCGAGCAATTCAAGGATCGCGAGATGTTCGCGCGTCTGCAGCATTACGCCATCGTCGGCGGCGATCACCAGCAGCGCGAAGTCGATGCCGCACGCGCACGCGGCCATCGTATGCAAGAGTTTCTCGTGACCGGGCACGTCGATGAAACCGAGCGTGCCGTCGCTGCAGTCGTTCAGCGGCACATACGCGTAACCGAGTTCGATGGAAATGCCGCGCGCCTTCTCTTCCTTCAGACGATCCGTGTCCACGCCCGACAGCGCGCGCACGAGCGTGGTCTTGCCGTGATCGATGTGTCCCGCCGTGCCGACGATCATGCGCGCGGTCCTATGCTTCGCCGTCGGTATGTTCGGGCCACAGCCACGGATGCGGCGCGGCGAAAACCGGCATCGCCCATCAGCAAGTCGAGCGTGAGGCTGGCGAGATCGTCGGAATAAGGCTCGAAATCGTACGCCTTGTCCTGATAACCGATCTTGCGATACGTACCGCATTCGTCGCACGACTCCGCCTTGAGCGGCGCGTTTTTCGCGCATTGCGCCTGCTCCTCTTCGGTTTCGTCGGCGGGAATGTCGTCTTCGGTGCGCATCGCGTGATAGGCGATGCCCTTGGTCGAATCGCAATTCGTACACTTCGCGCGCACGACGTGATGCTCCGTCGCGCACAAGCCGCACTGCACGTAGCGATAGCCATCGTAGGAACCGCCCACGCGCACGACGCTCGCCACCGGCACCGACCCGCACACGGGACATACGCCGGGCGTATCGAGATACGGCACGTCGGACAGTGCGGTGCGGCTGGCGATATCCGTCCACACGACCTGCAACGCGGCCATGACGAACGGCGCGATGGCCGGATCGATTTCCGCGAAGCGCAAGGCGATCACTGCGTCGGCTTGTGTTTCGAGCACGTCGACATTCATCGCGCGGATGCGTGCGACGAGTTGCGTAAGCTGCGGCGTCAGCGCGCCGGCGGCTTCGATATTGTCGAGCAGCATGAAGAGCACGTCGCGCCAGACGGGATCGCGCGTATCGGTCGATGCGGGCGCGATGGGCATCGAATGCTGCTGATTCAATTCGATCGATTCGCGCGTGGGCAGCGTCGCGGTGAAGGTGCTCAGCGCGCGCGCTGCTGCGAATCGGCGAGCGCGGCCATCAAACGCAGATAACCGGAGATGGGATTGTTCACGTCCGCGAGTTGCAGCAGACGCGCGGCGCGCGCGCTGAACACGGTGGCGCGCTCGGGCATGCGAAGACGCGGGATCGCCGAGGGATCGAGCGATTCGATCTTGCTGGC
Source organism: Candidatus Burkholderia verschuerenii (assembly GCF_001189365.1). Lineage (GTDB taxonomy): Bacteria > Pseudomonadota > Gammaproteobacteria > Burkholderiales > Burkholderiaceae > Caballeronia > Caballeronia verschuerenii. The sequence goes on from NZ_LFJJ01000111.1 coordinate 9,006, forward strand.
TTCGAGAATGCGTTGGACCACGGGTTTGTCCTCGGTTTGATGCGGTACGAATGAAGATGAAATTTGGCACGGGCCCGAGCCATCAGCGCGTTCTCGCTCAACTAGCATAGCAGCTAACGCGATACGCCGACGCCGCCCGCGCCGAAAGTACGGCTATCCATTGTAGATACAGTCGCTATTGAACATGCATCGACATGTATCTACAATGGATAAACATACCGGAGGCTAAAAATGGAACTTTCGATTCAGAAATGGGGCAATAGCGCGGCAGTCCGTTTGCCTGCTGCCTTGCTCGATCAGGTGCATCTGTCGCTCGGCGACAAACTGACTGTCGACGTGCGCCCCGAGGGGATCGTGCTTATCCCGGCTCGGCCGAAGTATTCGCTGGAAGAACTCGTCGCTCGGTGCGATCCGAAAGCATCGATGCCCGAAGATCTCGCCGCCTGGAATAACCTGAAACCGGTAGGTCGTGAAGTATGGTGAGACGCATCAAATTCGAGCGCGGCGATGTGGTTCGAGTCAATGTGAATCCCGCCGTCGGGCATGAGCAGCAGGGCGAATTTCGCCCCGCGCTCGTGCTGTCTTCATCGATTTTCAACGCCACCGGCGTCGCACTCGTCGCGCCGATCACGCAAGGCGGCAACTTCGCGCGCTTCGCCGGATTCGCGGTGCCGCTATCCGGCGCGGGCACCGAAACGCAAGGCGTCGCGCTGGTGAACATGGTGCGCACGCTCGACCTCGAAGCGCGTGGCGCGCGCAAGATCGAGCATGCGCCAGTCGAAGTCATCAACGACGCGTTGGCGCGTCTGCAGACGATCATCGACTGACACGTTTCCCGCCTACTTCCCAATCAACTGCTTGAACCACTTCGGATGGTGCTTGCGCGCCCATCCATACGTCACCGTTCCACGCGTCATCGCGCCGACCGATCCCTTGATCCAGATCGCGGCATAAATGTGCACGATGATCCCGACGATCAGCACGAACGCCGCGAACGCATGCACCACGGCCGCCGCGCGAATGATCTCGATCGGGAAATAGAACGAGAAGTAGCGCCGCCAGATCACGATGCCGCTCGCCAGCAACAGCAGCAGACACGCGACCATCGTGAAAAACAACAACTTCTGACCGGCGTTGTACTTGCCGATCTCGGGCAGCCGATCTTCGCGATTGGCCAGCACGTCGCCGATCTGCTTCATCCACTGGACGTCATTCTTGTCCAGATAGTTGTGATGCCAGAAGCGCAGCGCCAGGATCAGGAACGACACGAACATCACGCAGCCGATGAACGGATACAGAATGCGCGTCCATTGCCCGCCGCCGAGAATCGCGTACAGCCACGACATCGACGGGTGGAACATCGCCAGGCCGGAAATGGCGAGCAGGATGAACGAGATCGCGGTGATCCAGTGATTGGTGCGCTTGTTCGGCGTGTAACGCTGAATGAGCAGGTTGCCTTTCACATCACGCAGTTCGCTATCGTGTTTCATCTGAACGCTCCTGTCCGCCTTCGCGACGACGACGCACCTCTTCCATCCACCTCACGTTGCGCTTCGAGTTCTTCTTCCTCGCTCACTTCGTTCGGACCGACACGCGTGTAATGGAAGAAGCCCGCAAGCGCGGCGATCGCCATGCCCGCCACCGCCAGCGGCTTGGTGATGCCCTTCCACACCGACACCAGCGGACTGATACGCGGATTGTTCGCCAGCCCGTGATACAACTCCGGCTTGTCCGCATGATGTAGCACGTACATCACATGCGTGCCGCCCACACCGGCCGGGTTGTACAGCCCCGCGTTCTCGAAGCCGCGCTCCTTCAGGTCCTCCACGCGATCTTCGGCCTGCGCGATCATGTCCACCTTTGTGCCGAACATGATGGCGCCGGTCGGACACGTCTTCACGCAGGCAGGCTCCTGCCCCACCGCCACGCGATCCGAACACAACGTGCACTTGTAAGCGCGGTTGTCTTCCTTCGAGATGCGCGGAATGTTGAACGGGCAGCCCGTCACGCAGTAACCGCAACCGATGCAGTTTTCCTCGTGAAAATCCACGATGCCGTTGTTGTACTGTACGATCGCGCCCGGCGACGGACACGCTTTCAGACATCCGGGGTCCTCGCAATGCATGCAGCCGTCCTTGCGGATCAGCCACTCAAGGTCGCCCTTCGGATTTTCGTACTCCGTGAAGCGCATGACCGTCCACGATTTCTCGGTCAGGTCGCGCGGGTTGTCGTAGATGCCGGTCGTGTGACCGACTTCGTCGCGCAGATCGTTCCACTCCATGCAGGCCGTCTGACACGCCTTGCAGCCGATGCACTTCGACACGTCGATCAGCTTCGCGACCGTGCCCGTCACCGGGCTGCGATCGGTCGGCGGCGGCGTGGTCGTCGCGGAGACGCGCTTGATATCGAGCGATTGCAATGCCATTTCTCGCCTCCTTATGCTTTTTCGACTTTCACGAGGAACGACTTGAACTCGGGCGTCTGCGAGTTCCCGTCGCCCACGGAAGGCGTCAGCGTGTTGACGAGATAGCCCGGCTGCGTGAGGCCTTTGAAGCCCCAATGCAACGGCAGGCCGACGGTATGCACCTTCTTGCCCTCCACGTTCAGCGGCTTGATGCGTTTGGTGACCAGTGCCACGGCGACGATATGCCCGCGATTGCTCGACACCTTCACGCGCTCGCCCGCCACCACGGCCACTTCCTTCGCATGCTCTTCGCCGATTTCGACGAACTGCTCCGGCTGCACGATCGCATTGAGCCGCGCGTGCTTGGTCCAGTAGTGGAAGTGCTCCGTCAGGCGATACGTCGTGCCGGTGTTCGGGAACTTGTCGGCCGTGCCGAACGCAGCGCGATCGTCCGGGAAGACGCGCGCGGCGGGATTGCTCGTCACGGTCTTGTTGTCCGGCCAGAACGGGTTGTAGCCAAGCAGCGTTTCGAACGGCTCGTAGTGCACCGGGAACGGACCTTCGTTCATGCCGTCGCGCGCGAAGAAACGCGCCACGCCTTCCGGGTTCGTGATGAACGGATTCATGCCGTTTTCAGGCGGCTCGTCGACCTTGAAGTCGGGAATATCCGGACCCGACCACGACTTGCCGTTCCACGCGATCAGCTTGCGCGTCGGATCGAAAGGCTTGCCGTTCACATCGCACGATGCGCGGTTGTACAGCACGCGACGATTCACCGGCCACGCCCATGCCCAGTTCAGCGTTTGCCCGATACCGGTCGGATCGGAGTTGTCGCGGCGTCCCATCTGATTGCCCGCCTGCGTCCACGATCCGCAGAAGATCCAGCAGCCGCTCGCAGTCGAACCATCGTCGCGCAGCTGCGCGAAGCTGGCCAACTGGTCGCCCTTCTTCGCGAGCACCTTGGTCTTGTCGGTCGGATCGGTGACATCGCCCAAAGCCTTGCCGTTGAACTCCATCGCGAGCTCTTCGGGCGTCGGGCTTTCAGGATCGGCATACGGCCACGTCATCTTGACGATCGGATCGGGATACTTGCCGCCCTTCGTCTGATACGCCTTTCGCATGCGCAGCCACAGCGCCGACATGATCTCCAGATCGCTGCGCGCCTCGCCCGGCGGATTCGCGCCCTGCCAGTGCCATTGCAGCACGCGCGACGAACTCACCAGCGAACCGCGCTCTTCCGCGAAACAGGTGCTCGGCAAACGGAACACTTCGGTCTGAATCTTCGACGAATCGACGTCGTTGAATTCGCCGTGATTCTTCCAGAACTCCGAGGTTTCCGTCGCGAGCGGATCCATGATGACGAGATACTTCAGCTTCGACAAACCGAGGCCGATTTTCGCCTTGTTCGGCGCGGCGGCCAGCGGATTGAAGCCCTGACACACGTAGCCGTTCATCTTGCCCGCGGCCATCAGCTCAAACACTTGCAGCATGTCGTAGGACTTGTCGAGCTTGGGCAGCATGTCGAAGCCGAAGTTGTTTTCGGCCGTCGCGTTGTCGCCCCACCACGACTTCATGAAGCTCACATAGAACGCGCGATAGTTCTTCCAGTAGCTGAGCTGATTGGGCCGCAGCGGCTGGGTCGCGCGCTTCTTGATGTATTCTTCGTAGTCCTGCTCGCCTTCCATCGGCAAGGTCATATAGCCGGGCAGCAGGTTCGACATCAGACCTAGATCGGTCAGGCCTTGAATGTTCGAGTGCCCGCGCAGCGCATTCATGCCGCCGCCCGCAATGCCGATATTCCCCAGCAGCAATTGCACCATCGCGCCTGTGCGGATCATCTGCGCGCCGACGGAGTGATGCGTCCAGCCGAGCGCGTACAGAATCGTCCCGGCGCGGTTGGGCGCCGCGGTCGATGCAAGCATCTCGCAGACCTTGAGGAATTTCTCTTGCGGCGTGCCGCAGACCTTGCTCACCATCTCCGGCGTGTACGCGGAGTAGTGCTGCTTCATCAGGTTGTAGACGCAGCGCGGATGTTGCAACGTCGGGTCGACCTTGACGAAACCGTCGTCGCCCTTTTCGTAATCCCACGTGCTCTTGTCGTACTTGCGCTTCTCCGCGTCGTAGCCTGAAAACAGGCCTTCCTTGAACGCGAAATCCTCACGGACGATGAACGACATGTCCGTATAGTTCTTCACGTACTCGTGCTGAATCTTGTCGTTCGTGAGCAGATAGTTGATCACGCCGCCCAGGAACACGATGTCCGTGCCCGTGCGAATCGGCGCATAAAAATCAGCGACGGATGCAGTACGCGTAAAGCGCGGATCGACGACGATCAGCTTCGTCTTCCGATGCGCCTTCGTCTCGGTCACCAATTTGAAACCGCACGGGTGCGCCTCGGCTGCTTTGCCGCCCATCACCATGATCACGTCCGCGTTCTTGATGTCGACCCAATGGTTCGTCATCGCTCCACGGCCAAACGTCGGGGCAAGACCTGCCACCGTCGGGCCATGTCAGACACGTGCCTGATTGTCGAACGCGAGCATCCCGAGACTGCGCACAGTCTTGTGGGTGAGATAACCGACTTCGTTGCTGCCAGCGGAGGCCGCGAGGAAGCCGGTGGTCAGCCAGCGATTGACCGTCTTGCCGTCCGGCGTCTTCTCGACGAAATTCGCGTCGCGGTCCGCCTTCATCAACTCGGCGATACGATCGAGCGCGTCTTCCCACGAGATGCGTTTCCACTCGCTCGATCCCGCCGCCCGATACTCGGGGTACATCAAACGGTTCGGACTGTGGATGAAGTCGATCAGCGATGCACCCTTCGGGCACAGCGTGCCGCGATTGACCGGATGATCGGGATCGCCTTCGATGTGGATGATGCTGGCTTTGGCGTTCTTCGCGTTGTCACCGAGTCCGTACATCAGAATTCCGCAGCCGACGGAACAGTACGGGCAGGTATTACGCGTTTCAGTGGTGCGCGACAGTTTGTATTGACGGACTTCGGCGAGCGCCGGTGCCGGAGAGAAGCCCAGCGCTGCCAGGCTCGAACCGGCGAGCGTGCTCGCGGAGACCTTTAGAAACTGTCGACGTGACATTTGCAACATGGTTGCTTCGACGCGTCGTAAAGTGGGTATTTGAAAGTATATGGCGGTCGATGCGGCCCCGTTCGCCTAAGCGATAAATGGTTTTCATCGATACGCCGCTTTAATAATAGGAATGCCGTTTCTGACCGTCGCGCATTCCGTGAATGCACGTTTCGGACGCCGCGAGGCACGCACGAAACGTTCCAAGATCCGCAACGGCAGGCCGATCATAGCAATGTTCTGACTAAACCACCGACCGATAGCTTGCTCTAATCGCGTTTCTGGAACGCGGCGTGCTGGACGTCGACTCGAATCCCGACTTATATCCAGAAATACATCCTTTTACGCTGCATCGAACGAGAGGTCCGTCATGAGTTCCGTGTCCACCCGGAAAATCGAAGCCGCGATGAAGAAGGACGCGTCCTGGGCAATGGGCGCGCTCAAGCAGTTCGGCGAAAACCGCTGCGCCGCGATGGCCGCGAGCATCGCGTTTTATTCGGCGTTTTCGCTCGCGCCGACGCTCGTCATGGTGATCGCCGTCGCCGGATGGATATTCGGGCCGGAAGCCGCGCGCGGACAGTTGTTCCACGAAGTGAACGGGCTGATCGGCAACGAGGCGGCGGCGAGCGTGCAGAGCATCGTCGAGAACGCGCATCGCAGCAGCGGCACGGGGTTCGCCGCGATTCTGTCGTTCGTGCTGCTGGCGGTCGGCGCATCGGCGACGTTTTCATCGCTTAATACAGCGCTCAATATAGTGTGGCCGCTCAGCGGCGAACAGCGCTCGAGCGTCATGGCGATGGTGCGGGTGCGGCTCGTATCGTTCGGACTGGTGCTGGGCGTCGCGTTTCTGCTGATCGTGTCGCTCGTGCTCGACACCGCCATTCAGGCGGCCGGCATGTGGCTGTTCGGCAATTCGCCGTTCGTGATCGTCGGCGATATCGCGCAGTTGATCGTCGGCCTGCTGATTCTGACGGCGGCGTTCGGCGCGTTGATGAAGTTCCTGCCCGATGCGGCCGTCGAATGGCGCGACGCGATGGTCGGCGGCGCCGTCTCGGCCGTGCTGTTTTCGGCGGGCAAGAAGTTGTTCGCGCTCTATCTGACGCATGCGGGCACGGCGAGCGCGTTCGGCGCAGCCGGATCGCTCGCCGTCTTGTTGATGTGGCTGTACTTCTCCGCCGCAGTGTTGCTGCTCGGCGCGGAATTCTCGGCGGCGCGCGCGCGATTGCACGATCCGCGCGGCGCGTGGGGCAAGCAGAACAACGGCCGCGTGCCGCCGGGCAGCCGCGCGAAGATCGGCTCGCTGCTCGCCTCCTCCACGCGCGCGGCGACGCCGGCGCAGGCTTCGGCCGTTGCATCGACGGTCGCGCCGATGTCGCCCGCCAGCGCGCGCGGCGATGCGCCCGTCACGGCGGCGGCGCGTCGCTCGATCGGCTCGATCAACGCCCGCGCCCAGCATGCTCAGGCGCTGACCGGCGAAGCCCGCAAGAAGGTATCGGCGATGTCGAAGGCGTTCGAGATCTCGCGGAAGATTCGTCGCGCCGAATCCACGGCCACGCGCGCCACCGCTCGCGCGATGATCGGCGCGAGCCGCAAGGCCTCCGATGCCAACGATATGGTGCGCCGGCATCCCTGGCGCGCGGTTCTGGTCGCGGCCAGCGCCGGCATGGCGGTCGCGTTGTTGCGCCGGCGCGACGGCGAGCACGACGAGAACGTTTGATCGGCGGAAGGACGGCGCGTGTCGCGGCAATCGCGCGCGCGCCTCACTGTTATTGAATTCGACGGTAATCGACTGTTGAATGGGCAGGAATATTTGACCGCTCCTGTCACCCTCCGGAACTTTCCCGCACCCTTACGGTCGTCTCAAATTCCCCTTCAAACACGCGAAAAACCTTGACGGGCAGGCATCCGTGACAACTGTGTGTTTTTTGAGACAGTCTATTTTTTTTCAGTTCTTAAGTTTCGAAACGTTGCGTTATTCTCTGCGCCGGCAACAACGATTTTAAACATTCGCGTGGAGAATTCGATGAAGCGATTCGCACTGACGTCCCTCTCGCTGGCCCTGCTCGGCGCAGCTGGTGCAGCCCAGGCTCAATCGAGCGTGACGCTGTATGGCGTGATCGACGCTGGCCTTGGCTATGTGAGCAACGCCAATGCAGCTGGCGACCACCAGTTCGCCATGATCAACGGCAACCTGTCCGGTGATCGTTGGGGCTTGAAGGGTCAGGAAGACCTGGGCGGTGGCCTGAAGGCAATCTTCCAGTTGGAAAACGGCTTCGACATCGGCACGGGCCGTCTGGGTCAAGGTGGTCGTGAGTTCGGCCGTCAGGCATTCGTTGGTCTGTCGGGCGCTCAGTGGGGTACGGTCACCCTGGGTCGTCAATACGATCCGCTGGTCGACATGGTTCAAGGCATCACGGCTGACAACTACTGGGGTTCCGTGTTCGCAACGCCGGGCGACGTCGACAACTACGACAACTCGCTGCGCGTGAGCAACGCAATCAAGTACGTTTCGCCGGTCTTCTCGGGCTTCCAGTTCGAAGGTCTGTACGGGGTGTCGGGTGTTGCAGGCGCGAACGGCCAAGGCCAGACGTGGTCGGCAGCGGCAACGTACAACAACGGTCCGTTGGCAGTCGCAGGCGGCTACTTCTACGCGAACAACCCGAACGCCGGCCGCATTCCGCCGACGACGGCAAGCACGTGGAACAGCACGACGTCGGACGCACTGTTCGATGGCCCGATCAACAACGCGTATGCTTCGGCACACGCGATCGGCATCGCACGCGGCGCGATCCAGTACTCGATCGGCGCGTTCACGGTCGGCGGTTCGTACAGCAATGCACAGTTCAAGGCAGACGGCGGCTCGCGCTTCGGCTCCGAGCACTTCAACGTCGGCAACGGCTTCGTGAACTTCCAGGTTTCGCCGGCTCTGCTGGTGGGCGCTGGCTACACGTACACGAAGTCGGGCGGCGATTCGTCGGCCACGTATCACCAGGCCAGCCTGGGCGCGGACTACTCGCTCTCGAAGCGCACGGACTTCTACGCTGTGGCGGCTTACCAGCACGCAAGCGGCGACCAGCGCGACGCGACGTCGGGCCAACTGGGTTCGGCACAAGTTTCGATCGGTTCTTACGGCTACGAAAGCGGCAGCAGCCACCAGGAAATCGTCATCATCGGCGTGCGTCACAAGTTCTAAGTGCGCCGGTAGACCGGCAAGGAAGTAGGTGGTGAAAGTCCACTGCGATGAAGGAGTAGCGAACCACATCGGCCCCGAGCCGTGCGCAGGTCACCGCGAGGTGATCGGCGAAGCGTCGGCAGGGGAG
>NZ_LFJJ01000112.1 GCF_001189365.1 Candidatus Burkholderia verschuerenii
ATCGGCGAAGTTCCAAACTCCCAGGAAACCATTCAGATCAATATTGCTTCTGGGAGTTCTGGGAAACACGATCTTCCGGCGGCCCCTTGCCACCCTTGACTTCGACTAATTCTGAAGGGCCGACTAAATACGATTCCCGCCATGCGTGATGCCTTCCGATTCGGATGATGACGTCACCGTATCCGGCCAAATTCAAGGCAAAAAAATCATTTCCCATGCAGAGAATAGGCGCGGACTATACGCATCGCGCATTGGCGACACGCACGTCGCCCGAGAACCGCGTTTGTGATATCGGTTCTCAGGAAGGCGATTTCCTTGCGGGGTGCGACATGAAACGAGGTTCGTTCAGCGAAGCCGGCCGACGCCGCCGGCGGATGTTTCTCAGCAAGGCGCACGTCGCGCTGGCGGCGGCCGGCACGCTCGGCTCGTGCTTCGGCATCGGGATCGCGATCAACGGCGGGCTCGAATTCAACCGGACCAAGCTGTTTGTCGGCGTCGGTCTGATCGCGTTTTCGACGATCCTCTATATATCGATGCTGTTCGTGAAGGACGACGAGCCGTCGTAAATCGATCAGGCAATAAATACCGCCCCTTCTCTCGCGACCGTGAAATATTTTCTGAATGCGCTAAGGTTGGCGCGTCATGAAACCGTAAAAGCAAACACGGCTGTAAAACAAAACCAGAAACCAAACTGAGAGAAATCCATGAAACGCTTCCTCGAGCAATATATCGGCGATACGCGTGGTATTACGGCGATCGAATACGGACTCATCGCGGGCGTGCTCGCGCTCGGTATCATGAGCGCGGTCGGCGGCGTCGCGACGCAAATCAAGGCGGTGTTCACCAGCATCACCGCAGTGCTCCACGGTTGAGCCTCGGGCGCGACGCGCACGGCCTCGCTCTCATCTTTCGCGTCGCGTCTACACTTCTTCATGTCGCTGTATCGTGTTAAACGCAATATTTTTCGTCGGGGTGGCAATCGGCGCGCTTGTTTTCGCCTGCTTGCCGAGCGCGAAGTCATGACCATCTGATCCGTTCGAAGATCAGGAAGACTGACTCCACGCGCATGAAAAAGCCGCTCATCGAGCGGCTTTTTCTTCTCTACACGGACTGCGTGCGATGCAATCAGTCGTCCAGCAGGGACAGATCGCGCACCGCGCCCTTGTCCGCCGACATCACCAGCTTCGCATACGCCTTGAGCGCCGCCGATACTTTGCGCGGACGCGGATTCGCCGGCTTCCAGCCCTTCGCGTTCTGCTCCTCGCGACGGCGCGCGAGTTCGTCGTCGGCGACGAGCACGTCGATCGTGCGATTCGGAATGTCGATGCGAATCTTGTCGCCATTGCGCACGAGGCCGATCGCGCCGCCCGCTGCCGCTTCCGGCGAGCAGTGACCGATCGACAGGCCCGAGGTGCCGCCCGAGAAACGTCCGTCGGTCAGCAGCGCGCAATCCTTGCCCAGACTCTTCGACTTCAGGTAGCTCGTCGGATACAGCATTTCCTGCATGCCGGGGCCGCCCTTCGGACCTTCGTAGCGCACGATCACCACGTCGCCCGCCTTCACCTGATCGTTGAGGATGTGCTCGACCGCTTCATCCTGCGACTCGACCACGTGCGCCGAGCCTTCGAACACGTGAATGCTTTCGTCGACGCCCGCCGTCTTCACGACGCAGCCATCCAGCGCGATATTGCCCGTCAGCACGGCCAGGCCGCCTTCCTTCGAAAACGCGTGCTCGTACGAACGGATGCAGCCTTCCGCGCGATCCGTGTCGAGGCTCGGCCAGCGCGTGTTCTGGCTGAACGCGGTCTGCGTCGGCACGCCGGCGGGACCGGCCATATAGAAGGTCTTGACGGCTTCGTCGTCGGTGAGCTTGACGTCCCACTGCGCGAGCGCCTCTTTCATGCTCGGCGCGTGAACGGTCGGCACGTCGATATGCAGCTTGCCCGCGCGATCCAGCTCGCCCAGGATCGCCATGATCCCGCCCGCGCGATGCACGTCCTCGATGTGGTACTTGTTCGTGTTCGGCGCGACCTTGCACAACTGCGGCACGCTGCGCGACAGGCGATCGATATCCTTCATCGTGAAGTCGATTTCCGCCTCGCGCGCGATCGCCAGCAAGTGCAGGACCGTGTTGGTGGAACCGCCCATCGCGATATCGAGCGTCATCGCGTTTTCGAAGGCCTTGAAGCCGACCGCGCGCGGCAGCACGCGCGCTTCTTCCTGCTCGTAATAACGGCGCGCCAGTTCGACGATGCCGCGTCCCGCGCGCTTGAACAACTGCTCGCGGTCCGCGTGCGTCGCGACGACCGTGCCGTTGCCCGGCAGCGAGAGACCGAGCGCTTCGGTCAGGCAGTTCATCGAGTTGGCCGTGAACATGCCCGAGCACGAGCCGCAGGTCGGGCACGCCGAGCGTTCCACTTCGGCGACTTGCTCGTCGGTGTACGACTGGTCGGCGGCGATCACCATCGCATCGACGAGATCGAGCTTCTTCAGTTCGATGGCCTTCGTCTTTGGATTGGCCAGACGCGTCTTGCCCGCTTCCATCGGGCCGCCGGAGACGAAGATCACCGGAATGTTCAGGCGCATCGCGGCCATCAGCATGCCCGGCGTGATCTTGTCGCAATTGGAGATGCAGACCATCGCGTCGGCACAATGCGCGTTGACCATGTACTCCACCGAATCCGCGATGATGTCGCGGCTCGGCAGCGAGTACAGCATGCCGTCGTGACCCATCGCGATGCCGTCATCGACTGCGATGGTGTTGAATTCCTTGGCGACGCCGCCCGCCGCTTCGATTTCGCGCGCGACCAGCTGGCCGAGATCCTTCAGATGGACGTGGCCCGGCACGAACTGCGTAAACGAGTTGACGACGGCGATGATCGGCTTGGAAAAGTCTTCGTCTTTCATGCCGGTGGCGCGCCACAGCGAGCGCGCCCCCGCCATGTTGCGGCCGGCGGTCGAGGTTTTGGAACGGTATGCGGGCATGGTGGGAAAGTGGTTATATCGCTGAAAGAAAGCGGGCCACCGGAATAAAGGCCCTTGCTCGCCCCGACGAACAACCTCTTGAGTCGCTATCCGGGCAAAGGCGGAATTATCCCATAATCGCTTAAATGCGGGCTTTTCAGGGCTTTCACGAGCATTGTTTCCCGCGCGGATCCACAGGCCTTGCGCCGTCCAGCCGCCGCCGAGATCGCCGATCAGCGCGGCCGCGTCGATCAGGCGCGATTCGCGCACGGTGAGCGCGGTCTGCTCGTTGGTCAGTTGCGTCGCCTGCGCGGTCGCGACGGTCGTGTAATCGACCGTGCCCGCCTGATAATCGTTCAGCGCGACTTCCGCGCCGTGCGTGGCGTCCTTCACGGCCTGATCGATGGCGACCTGCTGTTGCGCGAGGATCCGCAAGCCGGACAAATCGTCCTCGACGTTTTCGAACGCGTTCAGCACCGTCCCACGATAGTTCGCCACCGCCGAATCGTAGGCGGCTTTGGCGGCATCGACTTCGGCGCTGCGTGCGCCGCCGTCGAAGATCGTTTCGCTCGCGCTGCCGCCGAGCGACCACACATAGTTCGCGATGTTCATCAGCCCGGCCAGCGGCGATTGCGTAAAGCCCGCGAGCGCGGACAACGAAATCGTCGGATAGTACGCCGCGACCGCGACGCCGATCGCCGCGTTCTGCGACGCCATCTGCCGCTCGGCCACGGCGATATCCGAGCGGCGCTCGAGCAGCGTCGACGGCACGCCGGCAGGCACATCGGGCAAGACGGGCAGCGTCGCGCCGTGGGCGATGTCGAGCGCTTCGGGATTGCGTCCGGCGAGCACGGCGATCGCATGCTCGTACTTTGCGCTCGATACGCCGAGCGCGATCAGACTCGACTGCGCGGTCTCCAGCTGCGTGTGCGCGGTGATCAGATCCGACGGCGCGATGGTGCCCGCATCGGACTGATTCTGCGTCACGCGCAAGGATGCCTCGTAGGCCCTCACGGTTCGTTGCAACAGCTCGATGTTGGCATCGGCGATGCGCAGATCGATGACCGCTTCGGCGAGCGCCACCTGCTCGGACAGCGTCGCGTTGGCGAGCGTCGCCTGACTCGCCTGCGCGGTAGCCGCGCTTTCTTCGATCGAGCGTCGCACCTTGCCCCAGAAGTCGGGCGCCCAGCTCACTTCGCCTTCCAGCGTGCCCGCGTTGTAGACCGATTGACGCGCGGCGCTCGTGCTCGTGCCCGCACGCTGACGCGTCGCCGAACCGGTTACGCCGAGCGTCGGAAACAGCGAGGCGCGCGCGAGCCGCACATCGGCGAGCGCTTCCTGATAATTTGCCACCGCCTGCCGCACGGTCTGGTTCGATACCGCGACCTGCGGCTCCAGTTCGTCGAGCAGCGGATCGCCGAACGCGGTCCACCAGTCGCCCTTGGGCGCGGCGGCGGCTTCCGGCTGCGCGGGACTCCAGCCGTCGAGTTCTTTCCATGTCGCGGGCACCGAGACCATCGGCCGATGATAATCGGGGCCGACGGCGCAACCGGTCACCATCATGGCGATGCCGATCATCGCGGCGATGCGGCGGATTCGAAGGGTATTCATCGTGATGCCTCGGACGCGGGCCGCCGGTTCCACGGCAGCCGGGCGGACCAGGCGGCGAGCCGCGCGCGCAACCGGTCCAGATTAGAGATAGATGACCGGCGTCGTGTAGAGCGTGAACATCTGGCTGAAGATCAGGCCGCCGATGACCGTCACGCCGAGCGGCTGACGCAAGGCCGCGCCCTGTCCGATGCCGACCGCCAGCGGCACCGCGCCGAGCACGGCGGCGAGCGTCGTCATCAGGATCGGGCGCAGGCGAAGCACGGCCGCATCGTGAATCGCCTGCGCGGCGCGCATGCCGTCGCGGCGCTGCAATTGAATCGCCACGTCGACCATCATGATGCCGTTCTTCTTCACGATGCCGATCAGCAGAATCATGCCGATCATCGCGATGACGGAAAACGACGTGCCGAACACCAGCAGCGCGAGCGTCGCGCCGATGCCGGCGGACGGCAGCGTCGAGAGAATCGTGATCGGATGGATCGTGTTTTCGTAGAGAATGCCGAGCACCAGATAGACGACGCCCAGCGCCGCCGCGATCAGCAGCGGCACCGCGCCCATCGACTGCGAATACGCTTGCGCCGCGCCCGCGAACGCGCCGTGAATCGACGCCGGCATGCCGATTTCCGCGCTCGCCGCAGCGATCGCCTGACCTGCGGCCGACAGCGATCCGCCCGGCGGCAGATTGAACGACAGCGTTGCCGCGACCTGTCCGCCCTGGTGGTTCACCTGCGTCGCCGTGTGACTCGTCGAGAAGCTCGCGAGCGCGGTGAGCGGCACCATCGTTTCGGCGGAAGTGCTGTCGGCGCTGCCGCTCGATGTGCCGCCCTTCGCGTTCGAAATGCTGTTGGTCGTTGTATTTGATTCGGCATCCGAATTAGTCGACGACGTACCGCTCGACGTGGAAGTCGTCGTCGCCACCGCCGATGCCGCCGTCACGCCGCTCACCGTGCTGCCCGACATCTGCGTCTGCGCCGTGCCGTTCGCATTGCCCGCACCCGTCGACAGATACAGCCGATCCAGTTGCTGCGGCACCTGCCAGTATTGCGGCGCGACTTCCATCACCACCGCATATTGATTCAGCGCGTTATAGATGGTCGATACCGTGCGCTGGCCGAGCGCGTCGTACAGCACGTTGTCGATCTGATTCGGATCGAAGCCATAACGCTTCGCCGTCTCGCGATGCACCTGCACCATCGTCTGCAAGCCGTTCTGCTGCAGATCGGAATTCACATCGAGCAGTTGCGCGCGATGCTTGCCCAACGCGGCGACGAGCTTCGGCGTCCACTTGTAAAGTTGATCGGCATCGTCGCCGGTGAGCGTGTACTGATACTCCGCCGCCGATTGCCGTCCGCCCACGCGCAAATCCTGCTGCGCCTACAGGAACAACCGCGCGCCGGACACCGCATCGAGTTTCGGACGCAGACGGTTCACCACCTGCTGCGCGGACGCATGACGCTGCGCCAACGGTTTCAGCGCGATAAACACCATCGCCGTGTTGAGCGCGCGGCCGCCCGTGAAGCCCGCGACCGATTGCACCGCCGGATCCTTCTGCACGATCGCCTGCAATTGCGCGAGCTTTTGCTTCATCGCCGGAAACGAGATGCTTTGATCGGCGATGATCTGTCCCATCAGCGTGCCGTTGTCCTGCTCGGGAAAGAAAGTCGACGGCACATAGCGGAACAACGCGACGTTCGCGACCAGCAGGCCGATCAGCATCAGCACGACCAGCAACGCGTGATCGAGCACGGCGGTGAGCGAGCGCGAATACGCTTGCCGGAAGCGCTCGAACAGCGTGTCGATCCAGCGCGGCTGCTGCGCGTTCGCGTGCACGCGCGGCAGCACGTAGGCGCACATCGCGGGCGTAATGGTCAGCGAGACGACCAGCGAGATCATGATCGCAATCGACAGCGTCACGGCGAACTCGTGAAACAACAGGCCGACGATGCCCGGCATCAGCAGGATCGGCAGAAACACGGCGATCAGCGACAGACTCATCGAGATCACCGTGAACGCCACTTCGCCGCTGCCCTGCAACGCCGCTTCGTGCGGCGGCATGCCGGCTTCGATATGACGCATCACATTTTCCAGCACGACCACCGCATCGTCGACGACGAAGCCCGTGCCGATGGTCAGCGCCATCAGCGAGAGATTGTCGATGCTGTAGCCGAGCAGATACATCGGCCCGAACGTGCCGACGATCGACAGCGGCAACGCGACGGCGGGAATCAGCGCGGATCGCGGCGAGCGCAGAAACACGAACACCACGCCCACGACCAGCAGCACCGCGATAAACAGCGTGCGTCCCGTATCGCCGACGGATGCGCGCACCGATTGCGAATGATCCACGGCAATATGCACTTTCACGTCGCCCGGCAGCGTCGCTTCGATCGACGGCAGCACGCTGCGGATCTGATCGACGGTATTGACGATATTGCCGCCCGGTTGCGGAAACACGATCACCAGCACCGCAGCCTTGCCGTTGTACAGCCCGGCATTGCGGATGCTTTCGTTCGAATCCACGACATCGGCGACATCGCGCAGCATCACGGGCGCATCCTTGCGATACGCAATCACCAGATCGCGATACGGCGCGGCCTTCGATATCTGATCGTTCGACAGCACTTCATAGCGCCGGCCGTTCTGATCGATGTGACCCTTCGCGCTGTCCGCGTTCGCCTCGCTCAGCGATGCGCGCACGTCCTCCAGTCCGATGCCGTAGCTGTTCAGCTTGCCCGGCTGCAGTTCGACGCGCACCGCCGGCAGCGCGCCGCCGCCCACGGTAATCTGCCCGACGCCGGTAATCTGCGATAGCTGCTGCTGGATGACCGAATCGGCGGAATCGTAGAGTTGCGCGGTGGTCAGCGTGTCGGAAGTCAGCGCAAGCACGGCGAGCGGCGCTTCGGCCGGGTTGTACTGGCGATAGGTCGGATTGGCGCGCAGCGTGGTCGGCAGATCGGCGCGCGCGGCTTGGATCGCCGCTTCGACATCGCGGGCCGCGCCGTTGATATCGCGCGTCAGGCCGAACTGGATCACGATCATCGACGTGCCGACCGAGTTGATCGACGTGAGTTCGTTGACGTCGGCGATCGTGCCGAGCCTTTTTTCCAGCGGTTCCGCGACCGTCGACGCCATCGTCTCGGGACTCGCGCCAGCCATCATCGCCTGCACGACGATCACCGGAAACGCCGTGTTCGGCAAGGGCGCGACCGGCAGCCGAAACACCGCGAGCAAGCCCGATAGCGCGATGGCCACCGCGAGCAAGGTCGTCGCGACGGGTCGCCGGATGAAGAGCGCCGAAGGGTTCATCAGGCTTCACCCATCCGGCGCGCGATAGTCACGCAGACGCTGCGCCATGCGATCGAACATCAGATAGATGACGGGCGTCGTGAATAGCGTCAGCACCTGACTCACCGTCAATCCGCCGATGATCGCCAAGCCCAGCGGACGACGCAACTCCGAGCCCGTGCCGCTGCCGAGCAGCATCGGCAGCGCGCCGAGCATCGCGGCGAAAGTGGTCATCAGAATCGGCCGCAAGCGCAGCAGCGATGCCTCGAAGATCGCCTCGCGCGGCGGCTTGCCGTGCTCGCGTTCGGCTTCCAGTGCGAAGTCCACCATCATGATGGCGTTCTTCTTCACGATGCCGATCAACAGCACGATGCCGATAATGCCGATCACATCGAGATCGCTTCCGGCGATCATCAACGCAAGCAATGCGCCGATGCCCGCGGACGGCAGCGTCGAGAGAATCGTCACCGGATGCATGAAGCTTTCGTACAGCACGCCGAGCACGATATACACGGCGATCAGCGCGGCGGCGAGCAGATAGACCTCGCTGGAAAGCGAATCCTCGAAGGCTTGCGCCGCGCCCTGAAACGACACGCTGATCGACGCGGGCAAGGCGAGCGCGTTTTGTGCATCGCGAATCTGCCGCACGGCCGTGCTCAGCGACGCGCCCGGCGCGAGATTGAACGATACCGTCGCCGCCTGAAACTGCGCGAGACGGCTGATCACGAGCGGCGTCTGCGTGATGCGCAGCGTCGCGATCTGACGCAACGGCACTTGTCCGGTCGTGCCGGTCTGCGTCGGCAGATACAGATCGCCGAGCGATTGCACATTGGTCAGCGACTCGGGCTTCGCGACCAGAATCACGCGATGCTGGTCCGACTGCTGAAAGATCGTCGACACGATGCGCTGGCCGAGCGCGTCGTATAGCGCGTTGTCGATGGTCGCGGGCGTAATGCCGTAGCGCGCCGCGAGCTGACGGTTCACGTCGACCTGAATGCCGGGGCCGAACGAATCGAGATCGCTCGTGACGTCGGTGAGATCGTGCAGCACTTTCATCTTCGCGACCAGCGCGGGCACATAGCGTTCGAGCACGGGCTGGCTCGGGCCGCGCAAAGTGAGCTTGTACGCGTTCGGCGAGATCGACGTATCGAGCGTCAAGTCCTGCTCCGGGCGCACGTACAGCTTGATGCCGGGAATATGCGCGGTTTCGTCCGTGAGACGCCGCGAGATATCCTCGGCGCTCGCGGAACGGTCGTCGCGATCGCGCAGGTTGATCAGGAAGCGCCCGTTGTTCAGCGTCGTGTTCGTGCCGTCGATGCCGATATACGAGGTCAGCGAAACCACGTCCGGGTCCTTCAGCACGGCATCGGCGAGCGTCTGCTGACGTTGCGCCATCGCCGCATACGACACCGACTTGTCCGCCACCGTGATGCCTTCGATCACGCCGACGTCCTGAGTCGGAAACAGGCCCTTCGGTATCGCGATGTACATCACGGCAGTCAGCGCGACCGTCAGCAACGCGATCATCAAGGTCAGCATCTGATGATCGAGCACCCAGCGCAGACCGCGTTCGTAGGCGTTTTGCGTGCCGTCGAACACGCGCTCGCTGATGCGCTCGAAACGGCTCGGTGCGCGCTGCGCCTGCGGTCGAAGAATGCGCGCGCACATCATCGGCACGACAGTCAGCGACACCACCGCCGATATCACGATGGTCACCGCCAGCGTCACCGCGAACTCGCTGAAGAGCCGGCCGATCACGCCGCCCATGAACAGCAGCGGAATCAGCACGGCAATGAGCGAAAGCGTCAGCGAGAGAATCATGAAGCCGATCTGCCCCGCGCCCGCGAGCGCGGCATCGAGCGGCGACATGCCTTCTTCCAGATAGCGCACGACGTTCTCGATCATCACGATGGAATCGTCGACGACGAAGCCCGTCGCAATGATCAGCGCCATCAGCGAAAGATTGTCGATCGAGTAGTGCAGTTCGTACATGATCGCGAGCGTGCCGACCAGCGACACCGGCACCGAAATGCTCGGCACGATGGTCGCGGGCACATTGCGCAGAAACACGAAGATCACCGCGACGACCAGCACGACCGCGAGGATCAGTTCATACGCGGCATCGCGCACGGAGGCGCGGATCACGCCGGTACTGTCGGAGATCACCTTCACCTGCATGCCCGCGGGCAACGCGGATTCGAGCACGGGCAACTCGCGGCGAATCTGGTTCACCGTCTGAATGACGTTAGCGCCCGGCTGCCGCTGCACATTCAGCACGATGGCGGGCGTGCGATTGCTCCACGCGCCGCGCTCGACATCTTGCGCGCCTTCGGTCGCGCGCGCGACATCGCGCAGATACACCGGCGAGCCGTTCTGATACGCGATGACCGTGTTCAGATAGTCCTGCGGATCGGTGATCTGATCGTTCGAATTGACGGTGTAATCGAGTTCGGGTCCGTCGTAATTGCCCTTCGGCTGACTCACGTTGACATTCGCGAGCAGCGTGCGCAGATCGTCAAGATTCAGGTTGTACGCGGCGAGTTTGCGCGGATCGGCTTCGACGCGCACGGCAGGCACATGACCGCCCGCCGCCGTCACCAGACCCACGCCCGGCACTTCCGATATCTTCGTGCCGAGCCGATTGTTCGCTACATCCTGCAACTGCGTCAGCGACATCGATTTCGAGGTGATCGCGAGCGTCATGATCGGCTGATCGGCCGGATTCACTTTTGCGTACGTCGGCGGCGCGGGCAGGCCGGTCGGCAGATAGCTGTTGGCCGCGTTGATCGCCTGCTGCACGTCCTGTTCGGCGACATCGAGACTCAAGGACAGATCGAATTGCAGCGTGATCACCGACGCGCCTTCCGAGCTGTACGAGATCATCTGCTGCACGCCGGGAATCTCGCCGAGCCGCACTTCGAGCGGCGCGGTGACGGTCGTTTCCATCACGTTCGGGCTCGCGCCGGGATAGAAGGTCTGCACCTGGATCGTCGGATAATCGACGTCGGGCAAAGACGACACCGGCAGAAAATGCATCGCAACGAAGCCGACCAGCACCATCGCGATCATCAACAGCGACGTCGCGACCGGCCGCAGGATAAACGGGCGGGACAGATTCATGACGCGTGACTTGCCAATGCCGATGCCGATACGCGCACCTTCGCGCCATCGCTCAGGCGATCCATGCCGTCCGTCACCACCGTCGCGCCCGCTGCGAGACCCGATGCGATCACGGTATGCACGCCATCGCTCGCGCCGATGGTGACCTTTGTCACCGACACGGTGTTATCCGCATTCACGCGATACACGAAGTCGCCGGGCGCGCCGCTCTGCACGGCCGCCGTCGGCACCAGCAACGCGCCGTGCAGCGTATCGACCAGCAGCTTCACGTTGACGAACTCGTTCGGGAACAGCCGCTTGTCGTCGTTCGCGAAGTCCGCGCGCAAGGTCACGGTGCCGGTGCTCGTCGTGATCTGATCGCCGATCGCGTACAGCGTGCCGGTGCCGAGCACTTTGGTGTTGTCGCTGCTGTACGCGGTCACGGCGAGTTTCGCGCCGTTTTGATCGTGCTCGAGGATGGAGCCGAGCGAATCCTGCGGCACGCTGAATTCGACCGTGGTCGGCGCAACTGACGTGATGACCGCGATGCCCGGATCGCTCGATGCCGTCACGTAATTGCCCGGATCGACGAGACGCAGGCCCACGCGGCCCGACACCGGCGCGACGATGCGGCAGTACGTCAGATCGAGCTCGTACTGTTTAGTGCTCGCGATATCCGCCTGCACGACGGCTTCGTCCTGCTGCACGGTGAACTGCTGATCGGCGAAGGTCTGTTCGGCGATCGACTTCTGCTGATTCAGACGCGCGTAGCGCGCGAGATCGGCGCGCGCCTGCGCCAGCGACGCGCGGTCCTTCGCGAGTTGCGCCTGCGCCTGCTGCTTGTCGATCTCGTACTGACGCGGATCGATCTGCGCGAGAAACTGTCCTTTGACGACATCCTGCCCTTCCTTGTAGTCGACTTCCGTGAGATAGCCTGACAGTTGCGGCAGCACCGTCACCGTCGCGATCGGCGTGACCGTGCCGAGTGCATTGAGCGTTTCGGGCATGTCGCCTTGCACGGCTTTCGCGACGCTCACCACTTGCGCTTGCGCGCCGCGCGCGGCCGGTTTGCGTCGTATCAGATGCAGCACGGCAAACACGAGCGCGACGATCACGATCAACGCGACCACGATGCGCGGCCAACGCCGCTTCGGCTGTTGCGGCGGCGGAGTGTCGATGGCGGCGCTCATACGCGCTGCCTTGCAAGGAAGGAATCAAGGATGGACATGCGAAGCTCCTCTGCGAGAGCGGATTGAAGACGACGTACCGGGCGGGCAAGATCAAGGCATGCGTCGTAAGCGGACGATAGCCGAGCCTGGCCGCGTGCAGGTTACGCGTTCGTTGCCTCGTAATAATCGGAGGCGCTATGTCATACACGCACGGACGTCAGCACAATGAAGGGCTTCGATATAACGGTAAGGAAACCGAAATATCATCGCGCCTGATATGGACATCGCGAAGACTGTGTAGGTGGAATAGCCCTTAAAAGCAGGCTTTTTGTCCTTTCGCGTTGTTGGTGTAATCGATACCTTCATCAATCAAACCGTACAACATCACGCTGCTTTGCGCCATTGCAGGCGCAACGAATGCCCCCAGGACCGCTGCTGCGACCAGACTCTTCCTCATCTTATATTCTCCAAACATATGTTTTTAAAAATGTCTTGTGGTTTACCTTGGTTTCCCTCGGAAGAAAAGCTTTATGTAGTGCTAACGTAACAACAAACAAACGCGATGAGATTTATCCGTCTATCAGCCCGAGGCGGGCCGATAGACCAGAAGGACTGTGCAGCCAGAGTCGGAGAATGCGGTGTGAGGCGTGCCCGCTGCCCGGATGCAGTATTGTCCTTTGCGATAGCGGTTTTCGTCATCGGCGAACTCTCCGTCGAAAACGAAAATTTCCTCGAGCAGCTCATGCGAGTGAGAAGCAGCGTAGGCTCCCGGAGCGACTTTCATGAGCATCGTCGATTCTCCGGTCGAACGATTCTCAAACAAGGTCACAGTTTCAAAGCCCGGAACCTCCGAGCCCTCCCACTTCAGAGAAGCTGGGTCGAGGAAGCATGACCCAACCGTGTTTTCATCCAACACCGTTCGCTGAACCATGATTTTGCGCCTGGCCCTGGTTACTCGAC
This sequence comes from Candidatus Burkholderia verschuerenii, assembly GCF_001189365.1. Taxonomy (GTDB): domain Bacteria; phylum Pseudomonadota; class Gammaproteobacteria; order Burkholderiales; family Burkholderiaceae; genus Caballeronia; species Caballeronia verschuerenii. The sequence goes on from NZ_LFJJ01000112.1 coordinate 13,089, forward strand.
CATGCGGGGCCCGCCGACATCCGCCGCCGTGGCTTCGAGGCCATGCTCCTTCAGGATTCGGGCGATATCGCCAGATTTGTGCAGCGCTTCGATGTCTGCCGACAGCGCATCGCCCAGGGCTTGATTCGACTTCGTGAACGGGAACGAAGTTTGACCAGGTTGGATGGAGGCCGCCACTCGCTTATCGGGCTTCGCGACGGTGACCTTCATGCCCTTATAGCCCCCCTTCTTTTGGTTGTAGACGGAGACGGCGTAACTGTCAGTGCCGACATCGATTCGGCCGGCTGCCAAATCCTGAGCCATCGCAACCGGATTGGGGTAGATCGTCAGCGAACTCGAGAACACTTTCTGCATATCGGGCGTCCAGAGATATCCCTGGACCGCTCCGACCTTTTTACCTTCCAAGGAAGTGACCGTGTCGAGACCGTCCTTAGAGATGATGCCCAGTTGGTCAAGATACATCGGGCCGCTCAGCCCCAGCACCTTTGCGCGCTCCGCCGTGCGGTACCAGTCGCCCATCGCGATGTCAGCTTTTCCAGACACTACGGATTGGATAACTGCGGCGGCGTCGACGTTCGAGAACGACAGCGTGAGGCATTCCTTTGCGGCGATGAGCTTCAAAATCTCGCCGTCCACCCCCTTCACTTCAGTCTTGCTCACGGGCATCGAGTACGGAGCGAAGTCCCAGCTGGCAACCGAGAGAACGCCCGGTTTGATGGTGCTGAACTTGTGCGCGGGCGTGCAGGCTTCCGCGGCACTTGCAGATGCCGACATGGCCAACGTACAGCTGGCCGACAACAAGATAAGAAGCTTAGTGGCTTTTTTTATTGTCTATCCCTGAGGCGAGTTGTTGGTAAATCTGGCTAATCCGAATCGACGGCGGTTAACGAACTGCGTGTCGACTAAGTCGGCGCTCGAGCGCCGACACTGCAAATGTCGAAGGCACACAGATTGCGGCGAACAACAAGCCGGCCAGTATCAGCACGGGCATGTACTCAAAAGTCGCAGACCCAATGTTCGAAGCTCGACTGACAAGCTCAGGAAGCGCGATGGTGAAGCACAGCGAAGTCGCCTGGAGCATCATGATTGAGAAGCCCAGCAGCGAAGGCAACGCCACCCGCATTCCCTGCGGCACAACCACGTAGCGCAGCGCGTCCAGTCCGTTCAGGCCGATAACTAAAGCTGCTTCCTTCTGCCCGTACGGAACCGCATCAAACCCCGCTCGAATCATTTCGCTCGTGTAGGCGCCGGTACAACACGCCAATGCAACCACGGCGGAGGCGAAGGATGTGAGCGTCAGCCCTGCACTTGGAAGGCCGAAGTAAAAGAACTGAAGCAGAATCAGTGCAGGCGCGCCCCGTCCAATCTCCACGAACGCCAGCGCGACTGTCCGAATCCAACGTGACTTCGCAGTGACCAAGAGCGCCAAGAGGAGCCCCAGCGGAATGCCGATGGCTAAACTCAGCGCTGTAACATTAAGTGACAGCACATACCCATCGAGCAGGTTGGGCAGCCACCCTTTCCATTGTTCGATAAGACCATTCATCGTGACACCCGTGAGCGAAGGCGAAGGTCGGCCCAGCGCGAAAGCCACGCGATAGGAAGACTAAGAGCGATATACAGAAGCGCAGCCGCTCCATAGACACTAAGTCCCTGGAAGGTTTGCTGCGAAACGTGATACGCCTGGAACGCCAGCTCACTCACGCCAATGGTCGACGCCACGGCTGAGTCCTTCAGCAACCCGATGAGATAGGTCGCTCCCGTCGACAAGGCGATGCGAATGAGCTGCGGGAAGACTACATCTCGCAATTGCTGGATTCGGCTCAGATTCAGGACCCGCGCTGCCTCAAACTGGCCTGGATGGATTGCTGTGAGGGCACCGCGATAGACTTCCGACATGTTTGCTGCTGTCACGACGCCCAAGCCTAATGCGGCCGCCACAAACGGACTCATTGAGAAGAGGTCGTTGCCAATACCGAAGAACACGAAAAACAGCCAAACAATCGGTGGGATAGACCGACAGATAACGACAATCCAAGTTGCTATGGCGCGGACCGGGTACCACTTCGAGAGTCGCATGGCACAAAGCGGCAAACCGAGGATTGCACCAAGGATGAACGTCACCAACGTCAAGGCAACAGTCCAAAGCACTCCTTCGATGATAGCTACGATGGTGTCTGACATTTACCGGTCCCTCACAGCGTTGAGGAATTTGGCCGCTCGTTCCGTTGTCGGTCGACGCATCACCTGCTCGCTGGGGCCCTGCTCCAGTATCCGGCCGTCAGCCATGGTGATTACGCGGTCAGAAACGCTCTCAGCGAAGTGCATCTCGTGCGTCACGACAATCATGGTCATCCCCGAAGAAGCGAGCTCCTTCATGACACCGAGCACTTCAAGTCCCAGTTCTGGGTCGAGCGCGGATGTCGGCTCATCGAAGAGCATGATTTCCGGTTCGAGTGCCAATGCGCGTGCAATTGCGATGCGCTGCTGTTGCCCGCCGGAACATCGAACCGGAAACATAGAGGCTTTGCTAGCCAGACCGACTCGCTCCAGCAACTCAAGAGAGCGCTCATCCGCTTCTTTACGGCTGCGCCCCATCGTGCGCTCCTGCGCCAAGCTGACATTGCGCAAAACCGAAAGATGCGGGAAGAGATTGAAGGATTGAAACACCATCCCGATGCGTCGACGCAATGTCACCAACTCACGACGTGCGAGCGTATGCCCGGCTTCGATGGTCACATCCCCGATAGTGACCTTTCCCTCGGTTGGCGGCTCCAGCTGATTGATACAGCGAAGCAACGTGCTCTTTCCCGAACCACTGGGACCGATGATTGCAATCACCTCCCCTGCTTGCATCTCGAAACTCACGTCCTGGAGAACGCGGTGCGGACCGAAGGTTTTGCCAACGTTGTTGACACACAAGATAGGAGGGCCTGAGCTCACCTTGTGACTCCGTCCAGTCCCGGCTTCCAAGGACGGGGAGGCAATGCTATTCATGACTCTTTCTCCATCAACCGATTCACAATCTGCGCTCAAGCTAGCTCGTTCTTGTTCACTGCATTGCTGCAATCGGCGTCAGCGGGGACGAAACACTTCTCGTATTTTTAGGTGTCGACCTATGACGTCATTTAAGATGCAATTGGACTCATTCAAAATACTTTGCTCAAGCGATGCTTTCGCATGACATTGTTCAAAATTCTCATCACGCCATTGACCATCATAGTCTGGATGCCTAACATATGAACCAACTGCGTGTTACCAGTGTTGCCTAGACCGCATCAACTTGTTAAGGATGAAGTCGAGCGATTCGCGCTCCTCCTTACTCAAGCTCTCGAGCATCAACTGTTGCCTATTCACCGCAAGAGGCAGTACTCGTTCGTACAATCGCAGGCCCGCTTCGTTCAAAATAAGCAGACTCTCTCGTCGGTCATTGACGTTGGTCTTTCGTTTGAGCATTTTTCGCTCGACCAACCGATTCACCGCCCTGCTGATGCTGTTCTTCGGCCGACCGGTGACGTCGCAAATCGTCCGTGCAACCATCGACCCGTACGATGCGAGGCAACTAAGAACGTTGAATTCGTCTCGACCGACATCGAACTCCTGCGCGAGTGACGTGAAAATTGGCTCGTTGTAGCAGTTAGCCCACAATGTCAGGCGCCACGCATCGTTGATGGGGCCTCTCGTCACGACAGCGCCAAAAACCTCATCCACATATGTGGTGTATTCGCCGTTCTCGACAGCCGCCTGCTCGGGCAAAGCCTTCGGGTTGCGCTCCACGTCTGTCCCTCCTTGTTCGCGTTCAAAGCGAATCATTCTAGTTTGTGCGTTAGGTCAGTGTGCATCGCAGCGCATTCGAAGGGACTCTAGAACACAGCTATGCTGATACACTGGATCCTTCACTTCGTGCTCCCCGACGGCCGCGCAGAGCACGACAACACCTATTTTTCCCTGAGTGGCAGCCGCGCAGTTAGAAGTTGAGAAGCGCGCTCTTGGAGAACGGTACGGCGCCGTTCGCAGTAGTCAAAACCTGCTCCTCGAGCTTTACACCCTCTTTCCCGCCTTGCTCCCCGATGTAGCTCTCCACGGAGACGACCATATTCTCTTCGAGCACACCGTCGTAACCCCAGGCGTCGAAGTCGACCGCATATGCGACGCTTGGATACTCGTCCACGAGGCCTACGCCGTGGAGCATCATCATGTAACGGTTGTGAACGTAGCGCTCGGGGACAGGCCAGCAGAGCTCAGCAAACTCACGGAAAGACATGCCCGCCTTCAGCAGGCTGACGTTGTACTCAATCTGGTCTGCAGCGAACCCCAGTAGGTCACGCTGGTCGCCAGTCGGTGCCTTACCGGGACAGACGAGGGTTCGAGAGATGTCAGATAACGCGCCACCGGGTCCAACCATATCCGTGTCGAACGCCACCACGTCACCCGGCTCGATGACACGGTTACTCGCATCCTGAAACCACGGGTTCGTGCGCGGCCCCGACGTAAGCAACCGAGATTCGGCCCACTCACCGCCGTGCGCGATGTTCGTCTGGTGAAACGGTAGTGTGCAGAATGATGTGCAAAAACGCTGAGGCGGCAGGAGCGCAGAGGCAGGGGTGGCCGTGGTGTAAGTTGATGAATGTCCAGTTCGTCAACCTGCCCTCGGGAGGGCTTACGCCATGGCC